>JALZHC010000778.1 GCA_030914105.1 Acidobacteriota bacterium | reverse complement strand
CCCTTATCTTCTACGGCGTCTGTCCTCTTCCGCGCCGTTGACGGAGAGATAGGTGTAGGCGTTGATGCGCGACTCGTAGAACTCGACCATCTCCGCGCCCTCGGCCTCCGAGAGGTCGCCGCGCTTGACGCGCTGCGCGACCAGGCGACGGAAGCCCTCATGGAGCTGTCCGCGCTCGTAGCGCGCGCGGTAGAGCGCCTCGCCGACGGTCGTGCCTCGGACGACCTTCTTGATCAGGTAGCCGTCCTCGTCGATGTGGATGTGCGCCTCGTTCGGAGCGCCGAAGAGGTTGTGGTTGTTGCCCATCACCTCCTGGTACGCGCCGACGAGCATGAAGGCGATGTAGTAGGGGTCGTCTTCGTTGAGCGTGTGCAGCTCCAGAACCTGCTTCACGTCGTGGAGGTCGACGAACTTATCGACGACGCCGTCCGAGTCGCAGGTGATGTCGCAGAGCGTCGCGTATTCGGTCGGCGGTTTGTTGAGCCGATGGATGGGGATGATGGGGAACAGTTGGTCTAAGGCCCAGTGGTCGGGCACCGAGCGGAAGACTGAGAAGTTGGCGAGGTACTTCGACCGCAGGAGCCGCCGCAGGTCTGTGAACTCCTCGGAGACGTACTCGGCCTGCTGCGCGTACTTGTCGGCGCGCTCGCACACGTCCCAGAACAAGACCTCGCCCTTGGCGCGGTCTTCCAGGGAGATGAGTCCGAGGTTGAAGAGCGTGAACATCTCGTCGCGGTGCTCCAGCGCGTCGTGGTAGAACTCCCGGTAGTTCTTGACCGTGATGGTCTCGCGCAGGTCTGCCAGCTCGGTGACGACCTGTGGGTCGTCCTCGTCAACCTCGATGGGCTGGATGTCTTCGACCACGGTCTCGATCTCGGCCTGGACGTTCGTGACGAGGATGGCGTGGTAGGCCGAAAGGTAGCGTCCCGACTCCTGAATGATGGTCGGGTGCGGCACGTTCTCGTCGTCGCAGACCTGCATGATCGTGTAGACCACGTCGTTGGCGAACTCCTGCGCCGTGTAGTTGGCCGAGGAGTCGAACGCGGTCTTCGAGCCGTCGTAGTCCACCGCCATGCCGCCGCCCACGTCCAGAAGCTCGACCGGAACCTTCATCTGGTAAATCTTCGCGTAGACGCGCGCGGCCTCCTTCATCGCGTTCTTGATGCGCTTGATGTCGGTGAGCTGCGAGCCGATGTGGAAGTGGAGGAGCTTGAGCATGTCGATGCGCCCCTCTTCCTGCATGCGGCGGACGGTTTCGAGAATCTCGGTGGTCGTCAGCCCAAACTTCGCGGCCTCGCCGCCCGACTTCTCCCAGCGGCCCGAACCCTTCGAGTAGAGCTTCACACGAAGTCCGACCATCGGCAGGTCGCCCTCTTCGTAACGCTCGGCAACCTTCAAGACGTGGTCGAGCTCGTTCAGCTTCTCGATGACGATGACGACGCGCTTACCCGAACGCGCGCCGAGAAAGGCGAGCTCGATGAACTCCTCGTCCTTGAAGCCGTTCAGGACGAGCAAACTGTCCGACGACTGCTCCATGGCGAGCGCGCCGTAAAGCTCCGCCTTCGAGCCGGCTTCGAGTCCGAAGTCGTAGCGCGTGCCCTCGCGCAGGTACTCCTCGACGACCGCCCGGTTCTGGTTGACCTTCATCGGGTAGACGCACATGTGCGAGCCCTGGTACTCGTACTCGCGGATGGAGTTGCGGAAGGCGCGCTGGAGCTTGCGGACCTGGCCGGCGATGAGCTGCGGGAAGCGCAGGAGCACGGGGGTCGTGACGCCGCGCCGGCGGAGGTCGTCGATGATCTCGCGGACGTCGGCCGCGCGGTTCTGGTCGGACTCCGAAGGGTGGACGACGAGGTTGCCCTTGCGATTGATGCCGAAGTAGCCGGCCCCCCAGTTCTCGATGCCGTAGGTTTCAAGCGTCTGTTCGATGGCCGTGGTCAACTTCTGGTCTCTCCTGCCTCCCTGTGGGTCCGTCGTCGTGCTCCGGGCAAACTGAGCGGGGGAAGTGCCTCCTCGAAAGGGCGCCTGTGCGGTTTGAAGCAACTGGATTGGACTTGCTTAAGCGCGCAATTTAACAGAAAAGCGGGGGGGCGGTCAAAAACTATTTTTTTCGGGCCGCGGCCGTACGTTTCGGGCTAAACGGCGCACGCGAAAGGTTTATCCTGCGCGGCCCGGGCCGTGTTCGCGGGGCGCAAAAACGGCCCGCGCGAGGGGCGCTTGACGGCGGCCGCGGGGGCGCGGCTATAATGCCGCCTTCTTCAGGCGGCTTGACCTGCTTTGATGAACGACCGCCCGCTCTCTTTTCCGCCGCACAGAGGCCGTCGCCAGAAGGCGGCCGACACCTTCCACCCCCTTAAAACGCACTTTCAGGAGAGATTATGGACGCAAAAGCGGTCTTGAAGTACTCCGAAGACCACGAGGCGAAGTTCGTCTCGGTACGTTTCACAGACCTCGTCGGGGCCTGGCACCACCTGACCTTCCCTTTGCACGAGCTGGACGAGGGCTCGTTCGAAGACGGCTTCGGCTTCGACGCCTCCTCCCTGCGCGGCTGGGCCTCGATCCACGAGTCGGACATGCTGCTCATCCCCGACCCCTCGCGCGTCTTCATGGACCCGTTCGCGGAGGAGCCGACGCTCGTCGTCATCGCCAACGCGGTCGACCCCATCACGAAGGAGGGCTA
>JALZHC010000199.1 GCA_030914105.1 Acidobacteriota bacterium | reverse complement strand
CGCTGCTGGGCGCGCGCGTCACAGTCTTCGACCTCTCGGAAGAACAACTCGAACAAGACCGCCGCGCCGCCGCGCATTACGGCCTCGAAGTGGAAACCATTCAGGGCGACATGCGCGACCTCTCGCCGCTGCACGGCGCGGGCTTCGACCTCGTCTGGCACTCTTACTCCCTGAACTTCGTCCCCGAAGCGCGCGCCGTCTTCCGCGAGGTCGCGCGCGTCGTGCGCCCCTTCGGTCTCTACCGGCTGATGTGCGCCAACCCCTTCGTCATGGGCGCTTCGACGAAAGACTGGGACGGGCGCGGCTACGCTCTGACGAACGCTTACGTTGACGGCGCGGCGGTCGAGGGCGCTGACGAGGATTGGGTCTACGAGCGCGCGGGGCGCGAACAGGTGAGGCCGCCGCGCGAGTACCGCCACGGGCTCGGCACGCTCGTCGGCGGCCTCGTCGAACACGGCTTCCGCCTACTTCGAGCCTCGGAGGACGAGAGCATCCATCAGAAGCCCGACGCCGCGCCGGGCACCTGGGATCACTTCGTCTCAATCGTCCGCCCCTGGCTCACCTTCCTCTCGCGCTACGAACCCGACGCTTCGTTTGCCTGAGCCGGACGCTTCGTCCGCCTGAGTTGTGCGCTTCGCACGCCTGAGCGCGGCGCGGTAGAATCCTCGCGACTTCTTCCAGACTCGATTCGACTTTCGGAGGTGCACTGAGATGTTTAAAGAGGGCGAGGCCGCGCCCGACTTCGAGGCGCTCGACGCCGAGGGCAACCGCGTGAGGCTTTCAGACCTGCGCGGTCAGAAGGTCGTGCTCTACTTCTACCCGAAGGATGACACGCCGGGCTGTACGAAGGAGGCTTGCAGTTTCCGCGACTCGTTCGCGGAGTTCGAGCGGCGCGGTATACGCGTCCTCGGCGTCTCGCTCGACGACGAGCGCTCGCACCGGAAGTTTGCAGACAAGTACAAGCTCCCCTTCACGCTCCTCGCAGACACAGACCACTCGGTCGCCGAAGCTTACGGCGTCTACGGCGAGAAGCAGTTCATGGGCCGCAAGTATATGGGCGTCAGCCGCAAGACCTTCCTCATAGACGAACGGGGCCGCCTGAAGAAGGTCTTCGACAAGGTCAACGTCGAAGAGCACGCCGGCGAAGTGCTCGACGCTTTCGAGTGAGGCGGCGGCCTCAGACCTTCCTCAACATTCCTTCAGAGACCTTCCTTCGTCCGGCCCGCGCGCGGTCATCATCCGGCCCGCGCGCGAGGCTTCGACCGTGGCACGTCTCGTGCTGCCGTGCAGCCCGGTTGTTTTCTCAAGGGGGTTCGGCCAGCCTTGTGAGGCGTTTCGTCCTGCGCGCGTGCCGTTTCGGTCTGGCGTTAAGCCATAGGTCTGGCGGGCACGATTCCCCCGACCTAATTTGACCGAGGCGGTACGAGAAGGCTTCGCGACGGGCGTCGTTCGGCAGACTCTCTCGCGCCTCCACGGAGCGACGCGGGGTTTCCTTCGACGACTATGCCCCGCCGGCCAAACGATGAAGGACAGGCAGCGACTCAGGGAAATCTTCATTTGGACGACCGCCGCGGTCGGGGCCGCAGTGTGCGCGTGGGCCGCCGCGCACCTCGACGCTTCGGCGCTCGACTTTCCCTTCCTGCTTCTCGTCGCCTGCACGCTCGGCATCGGCTCGCGCCTCGGCATACGCATCCCGCGCGTCAGCGGCGCGGTCACCGTCGCCGACACCTTCATCTTCCTCACGCTGCTGCTCTACGGCGGCGACGCCGCGGTGCTTCTGGCCGCCGCTGAAGGACTCTTCACCAGCGCGCGCGTCAATCGCCGGCTCTCCACGCACCTCTGCAACGCCGGCACGATGGCCATCTCCGTCTTCCTCGCCTCGCGCGCGCTCGTGTTCTGCTTCGGCGGCGTGACGGCGCTCGTCCGCGGCGGCTATTCTTCGCGCTACCTCGGCGCGCTGACCCTTCTGGCCTTCGTCCACTACGCCGTCAACTCCACGATAACCGCCGTCGGCCAGGCGCTGAAGCTCGGCGAGTCGGTCTGGCGCACTTGGCGTAGCGGCTACCTCTGGTCTTCTTTGACCTTCTTCGCGGGCGCGTTTGCCGCCGGCGTCATCGCGCGCCCCGTCGGCGTGGTCGGCGTCTATGCAGTCCTCGGCGTGCTGCCGGTCGTCGCCGTCATCTACGTCACTTACCTCACCTACCTGCGCAACATCGAGTCTTCACAGGAGCGCGCCGACGAGGCGCAGCGCCACGTCGAAGAGCTTTCGCGCTACATCGCCGAGCAGGAGCGCATCCGCGAGCAGTTCTCGCACGTCGAGAAGATGTCGGCGCTCGGCGTGCTGGCTTCGGGCGTCGCGCATAACCTCAACAACACGCTCGCGGCCATACTCGGTCGCGCCGAGCTGATGCTCTTGCAGACCGCCGACCCGAAGACGAGGCGCGGCCTGGAGATCATCGCCACCTCGGCGCGCGACGGCGCGCAGACCGTGCGCCGCATACAGGATTTCGCGCGCCAGCGCAGCGACCACGACTTCCAAGCCGTCCGGGTTGACCAGCTCCTCCTCGACGTGAGCGAGATCACGCGCCCGCGCTGGAAGGACGCGGCGGAGGCCGCCGACGTGCAGATCAACCTTGCTTTGTGCAACGACTCGCGCGCCGTCGTGCGCGGCGACAGCGCGGAGCTGCGCGACGTTCTGGTCAACATGATCTTCAACGCCGTGGACGCGATGCCGCGCGGCGGAGACCTCCGGCTCGCGGCGTTGGCGCGCGACGGCTGGGTCGTCATCTCCGTAAG
The DNA here is from genome assembly GCA_030914105.1 of Acidobacteriota bacterium. GTDB lineage: Bacteria > Acidobacteriota > Blastocatellia > Pyrinomonadales > Pyrinomonadaceae > QHXN01. Next base: position 3,871 of record JALZHC010000199.1, on the reverse strand, counting down.
CGACACGGGCGCAGGAATGAGTCCCGAAGTGCGCGCCAAAGTCTTCGACCCGTTCTTCACGACGAAGGGCCTGAGCGGGATGGGACTCGGCCTCGCGGTCTCTTACGGCGTCGTCAGCCGGCACGGCGGCTCAATCGAAGTCGAGTCGGAGGTGGGCCGCGGCACAACCTTCCGCATACGCCTGCCCGCGGTCGTGACGGCGGACGAAGACGTGCGGGAGGCGTGCGCCGCGCGCCGCAACGAAACCTGGAGGGAGAAGATGGCGAAGATACTTGTGGTTGACGACGAGAAGCACGTGCGGCAACTGCTGTGCGAGATTCTGGAGGAGTCCGGCTGCGAGACGGCGCAGGCCGCTTCGGGCCGCGAGGCGCTCGCGCGCTTCGAATCGGAGCGCTTCGACGCCGTGTTCACGGACATCGGCATGCCCGGCATGAGCGGCTGGGAGCTTGCGCGCAACCTGCGCGAGCGCGACGCGCGTGTCCCCGTCGCCGTCATCACAGGCTGGGGCGAGACCTTCAGCAGCTCGCAGAAGGAGGCCGCGCAGGTTGACTGGCTCATCTCCAAGCCCTTCGCGATGGCCCAGATCACACAGATCGCGCTTGAGGTCTCGGCGCGCCGCAGCTCATCCAAAGAACTCCGCAACGAATCAGAGGTCGAAGCGGCCTGCGCGTGCTGACAGAACCGCGAGCGGGTAGTGCTGCGATGTCGGAGACATCCGGCGCAGACCCGCTCGCTACCGCTCGCGGTACTGTTCTGTCTCTTATCCGGTGCGCTTGAGCTTGCCCGTCCGCTTCGCCCAGCGCTCGACGAGGCCGAAGACGTAGAGGCCGAGCGGAATCATCACCAGACCCATCAGCGCCAGAACCTTCAGCTCGTAGGCGCAGGCCGAGAGCGGAACGCCGGCGGTCTGCTGCGCGCCCTCGCCGATGCCGACGAGCTTGCGGCTCGCCGAGAGCGCGTAGGTCGCCGGCGAGATGACCGAGAGCGGCTGGAGCCAGCGCGGCAGAACCTCGACGGGATAGTAGACGCCGGAGACGAGGAGGAGCACTCCCTGGAAGATGTTGGTCGCCTCCGCGCCGCGCTCCGGCGAGAAGACGGGCAGCACCGCCGCCATCAACCCCAGCCCGATGAACGCCGCACTCGACACCGCCAGCACTACGGCTATGCCGAGCCAGTTGGCGCGCGACAGGTCGAGGTCAACGAAGAGGAGCAGCCCGGCGACGATGATGGCGGCGCGCACGACGGCATAGGCCGTGGCGAAGAGGCTCACGCCCGCCAGGTGTATGAGGCGCGAGACCGGGGCCATGAAAGTGTATTCGAGCGTTCCCTCCCAGCGCTCGTAAGTGATCGAGTTGGCGATCTCCTGAAAGACGACCGACAGCAGACCCCACAGCATCACGCCGACCAGCAAAGTCAGCGTCAGCCTGCGGTCGCCCGCCGCCACGCCGATCAGAACGACCGTCGCCGAGTTCACCACCGCGTAGAAGGTGAAGACCACAACCCAGGAGAAGTAGCGCCGCGTCAGATGATAGTCGCGGAAGACGAACGCCCAGGCCTGCCTCATTACCTGTTCCATGACTTACCCCCCGACCCTCCGTGACCTGCGTGAAATCCTTCATGACTTCCGTGGTTAAGAGTGACTGACTTCAACACAGAGGTCGCTGGAGGTCTTCACGAAGGAAAAACCTCTTCAAGCTCCCGCGACCGCCGCGCCGTCGGGCTTGCGCTGTGTGCCGCCCCCTTCGTCGAGCTTCTCGCCGGCGAGCGCGATGAAGGCGTCGTCGAGCGAGGAGGCTGACGCGCACCGCTTGAGTTCCTCCGCCGTGCCCTCGGCGATGAGCCGACCGTGCGCGATGAAGCCGATGCGCGCGCAGAGGCGCTCGGTCTCGGCCATGTCGTGCGAGGTCAGGAGAATGGTCGTGCCGTTCTCGCTGCGGAAGCTCTCTAAGAACGTCTGCACGTCGCGCCTGCTCTTCGGGTCGAGCCCCGTGGTCGGCTCGTCCAGGAGAAGCAGCGGCGGGTTCACCAGCAGCGCGCGCGTGATCGCAACCTTCTGCTGCATGCCGCGGCTCATCTCTTCGAGCGGGTCTGTGAACTTCTCGCCTTCCATCCCCAAAGCTCCGAGAATCTCCCGCGCGCGCCGCTCCGCCGCCGCCCCGTCCATGCCGTAGAGGTAGGCCGAATACATCAGGTTCTCGCGCGCCGAGAGCTTCTTGTAGAAGGCCGCGTCCACGCTCACGCGCCCGACGCGGCGGCGCACCTCCCGCTCCTCGCCGGGCACGCGGTAGCCGAGCATCCGCACCTCGCCCTCGTCGGGCACAAGCAGCGTCGAGAGCACGCGGATAAGCGTTGACTTGCCTGACCCGTTCGGCCCCAGAAGCCCATAGGTCTCGCCCTCGGCGACCTCGAAGGACACGTCACGCAGCGCGTGCGTCACCGAGCGGCGCGCGCTGAAGAGGCTCTTGCGCTTGCGGAAGGATTTTGAGAGGCTGCGGACTTCTATGCCCTGATGCTTCATCGGCTCACACACCTTCCCGGCCATTCGGGTGGTCGGGCAACCGCTTTCCGTTGTGGAAAGAAAAGAGAGAACGACGAGGGGTCGTTGCGGCTGACTTAGGCGAGTACGAATCGAATAAGCATCAGTGTCACCTCACTTGCTGTGAGTGCGACAAGGATAAACGCGCGGGCGGGTTTTGGCAAGGAGTGGGGAAAAGGGTTTTGGGTTCTGGGTTCTGGGTTCTGGGTGTGCTCATCAATCGCTTTCACCAAAACCCAGCACCTAAAACCCAGCACCCAGAACCCGTCAGGCTTTCGGCAGACCTTTCCGCGCGACGGTCGTCAACACCTCGCAGAAACGGTCTAACTCTTTCAGCGTCGTGTAGACGGAGGGCGTCACGCGGACGCCCTTGAACTCTTCGTGGACGATGGGCGTGGCGAAGATTTTGTGGCGGCTCATGAGGTAAGAGCAGACGGCGTAAGGCTCCGTACCCTCGACGTGGACGTTGGCGATGGCGCAGGACTGGCGGTCGTCGAAAGAGGTGTTAAAGCGTATGTTCGGCTCGCCCTTGAGCTGGTTCATCCAGTGGCGCGCGAGGTAGCGCAGGCGCGCCTCTTTGCGCGCGGGGCCGACGCCCTGGTGGAAGAGCAGCGCCTCGCCGATGGCCAGGCGCTGCGCGGCGGAGCGCGTGCCGGTCTCCTCGAACTTGCGTATGTCTGCATCCTGCGACTTCTCGGCGGCCATGAGCGGCCAGACGTTCTTGATCTTGTCGCGGCGCACGTACAGGAGGCCCGTGCCCTTCGGCGCGTGCAGCCACTTGTGGAGCGATGTGCCGAAGTAGTCGCAGGCCAGGTCGTCGCGCTTGAACTGGAAGTGCGCGAACGAGTGCGCGCCGTCAACGACCGCTTCGATGCCGCGACGACGCGCCAGCTCGCAGACCTCGCGGACGGGCGTGATCTGCCCCGTGATGTTGATGACGTGCGAGACGAGGATGACGCGCGTGCGCGGCGTTATCCCGGCCTCGTAGCTGGCCGTAATCTCGGAAGGGTCTTTCGGCGGGATGGGAATCTTAATGGTCTTGAGGACGATGCCTTCTCGACGCTCGCGCTGGCGGAGCGTCGTGAGCATGCGCGGGTAGTCCTGCGTCGTCGTCAGGACTTCGTCGCCGCGCTTCAGGTCAATGCCGAAGAGGACGGCTTCGAGCGAGTCCGAGGTGTTGCGCGTGATGGCGATCTCTTCGCGGTCGCACCCCATAAGGTCTGCGAGGCCGGTGCGGATGGTCTCGGACTGCGGCTCAAGTATCTCCCACATCGTGTAGGCCGTCGCATCCTCCTGCTGCCAGAGGTAGCGCACCAATGCCTCGGTGACGACGCG
>JALZHC010000777.1 GCA_030914105.1 Acidobacteriota bacterium | reverse complement strand
GTCCAACCCCGGACGCGTCTTCCCGCGCAAGTACCTTCTGGAGAAAATCTGGGACTACTCCTACGAAGGCTACGACCGCACGATTGACTCGCACATCAACCGACTGCGGGCCAAGATCGAGGACAATCCGGAAAACCCCCAGTTGGTCTTAACCGTCTGGGGCATCGGCTACAAGTTCAGCGACGAACAGCGCTGAAGGGTTCAAAAGGGTTCACGCCAAGGAACCTCTTCAAGTTCCTTTTAACCGGGCGACGAGCAGGCCCCGCTCGACTGTCGCCTCAGAAACCCCGAACGACTCCACGTCTCACCCGCCCGCGGGCGCAAGCCGCCCCGCCTGTGTGAACTATGAAAAACGAAAGCTCTCGAAACGATTCTGTTGTGCAGACGAACGCGCGCGCCGAGACCCCCGCGGCCAATGCTTCGACGGCTCCGGCCAAAGACGCTGCGGCCTCGCGCTGCGTGCGGCTCGGACTCGCGGCCACGCTCGGCGCTTCGCTCGTGCTCTTCCTTCCGGACATACAGCACGCGCAGCAGCGCTACCATGAGCCTGCGGTCAAGGTCACGAGCGTGACGGCGAGCGGCAACACCGTCTCGATCTCAGCCGACGGCTCGCTCAACCGCGCGCAGACCTGGGAGGAGCCGGGCAAGTTCCACGTCGTCGTCAACGGCCAGGCCGAGACGACGGGACTGGCGCGGGGCGTGCGCGCCGAGCGCGTCGGCAACTCGCTCGAACTCGTCATCCCCATCAGGCAGGGCGCGAGCGTGACGGTCGAGCCGCGCGGCAACCGCCTCGACCTCGTCGTCGGCGGCGGCGCGGGCGGCGCTCTGAACGTCGAGAACTTCCCGACCGACTCGCACGCCGCGCGCACGCCGCAGCCGAGCGCGCGCGCGCCGCAGCCAGAGCAGGCGGCGCAGGAACAGTCGCGCGATGAAGAGTCGCACGCCGCGCAGCAGCCCGCGTCGAAGCGCCGAAGCCCGGCGGAGCAGGCCGCCGCAGCAACGTCTCAGCCGTCGCAGCAGTCTCCTCAGCAGCCCACGCAGCAGGCCGCGCAGCCGCAGCAGGGCGGGCAGGCGACGGACGTAATCAACTTCGGGGTCAATAACCCGGCCGCGCAGGAAGGCCCGAAGAACTCTGCCAGTGTGCCGCCCGCGGCGGCGCAGTTGGATTCGGGAGAGGGCTTGAGCCTCGCGTCTTCGCTCTTCTCGCTGCCGGCGCTTCTGGCGTTGCTCGGCGTGCTGGCGCTCGGCGTCGTGCTCTTCTTCGTGCGCCGCCGCCGCGCGTCCGCCGACGAAGACGGCGAGTCGTTCGAGGTCGAGAAGAACTCGAAGGTCGAGAAGCGCGGCGCGGACGAGCCGGCCAAGCCGTTCCAGCAGTTCAAGGGCGACCGGCGCAAGGCGAGCATTGCCGTCCCGTTCGAGCGGCGCGTTACCGGGCGCGGCGCTGAGGACGAGGCGTCGCGTCAGACCTTCGCGCTCGGTGCGAACGGCGCGTCGAGGAACGGCGATCACTCGGAGCGCGCCGCCGAGACGAAGGCGGCGAGCGTCGCCGTGCAGTTCGGCGCGTACCGCGTTGACCAGGAGGTCGCGCGGCTGATTCAGGGTCAGTCGCACAGCGTCGAGGTGCTCAACTCGCGCGCGACGGACGACCGACGCGCCGTCGAGACCTCTCTGCTCAAGGCGCTGCGCGCGCCGGAGACGGACGAAGATGGGCGTCGCCGCGCGCGGACGGCCCTCGAAGACTATGGCTTCGTGGCGCGCGCCTGCGCGTCGCTGCTGCTCGGCCCGGAGAGCTTCGAGCGCGCGTCGGCGGCGCAGACGCTCGGCGAGATGAAGTCGGCGCGTGCGCTGCCGTTCCTCACAGAGGCGCTCTACGACACAGACCCCGTCGTTCGCATGGAGTGCGTGCAGAGCCTCGCCGCGCTGGGCCTGCCCTCGGCCATCGGCGCGCTGCTCGACGTGGCGCGTCACCACCCGGACATCCCGGCCACAGTCCTCGGCCCCGCGCTCACGGCCTGCTCGGTCGAGTCGCTTGAACTGAACTGGGACTCCGCCTTCGGCAGCCGCACGTTCGCCGACGCGGGCGGGGCGGACGAAGTCGGCGGCGAGTTCGGCGTGGCCGGCGTCGCCGAAGATGTCGAGGCTTTGCCCGAATGGATCGAGGACGAGACTTTGCAGTCGGCCCTTGAGCGGCTCGAAAGCTCGGACGTTGAGTCGCGCGTCCACTCGGCGCAGCAGCTCGCGCAGTTCCAGGTGCGCCGGGCCGTCGAGGCTCTGGCGGCGATGGCCCGTCAGGACAACGAGTCTGCCGTGCGCTCGGCGGCGGTGACGAGTCTCGGACTCATCAATCACGAGTCGGTCTTCGCGCCCGTCATTCTGGCGCTGGCCGACGACGCGCGCGAAGTTCGCGCGGCTGCCGCCCGCGCACTCTCGCGCCTGAGCTTCGACCGTGCGGACGCATACGTGCGCGTCATGGAGTCGGCGGACGCAGAGGCGCTGGCCGAGGTCGCGAAGGCTTGCGTCAAGGCCGGACTCGCGGCGCAGGCCATCAACCGCCTTGCCAGCGAAGACCGCCGCCAGGCTTACGAAGCCTTCTCGCTCCTCTCGCTCTGCGCGAAGGCCGGCGAGACGCAGCCCATCCTCGACACGGTCGAGTGCCACCGCGACATCGAGGTGCGGCTCGCC
>JALZHC010000776.1 GCA_030914105.1 Acidobacteriota bacterium | reverse complement strand
CTACTGACTACTGACTACTGACTACTGGCTACTTCCAGAAGTCTCGCCAGCGCGTACATCATCCACGCCTGCGACCAGCGCATGTAGGGCGTGCGGACGGTGTAGAGCCGGCGCTTCTGGTAGTAGAAGAAGCCGCGTCGGTCGTAGAGTTCGCGCACGGCCCAACGTGCGACGCGCGCGGCGAGCGCCGACGCTTCCGTCCCGAACTCTTTCGGCCCGGCGCTGGTCGTCTCTTTCAACTCGGCGAGCGCGACGATGGCCGCGCCCGCCGAGTGTGCGTCCGCGGGGTGCGCCGAGTGATGGTAGTATTTCGGCCAACCGTCCGCAAGAAAGAACGAAGAGCGCCAGAACTCGTAGCCGCGCGCGAGCGCGCGCAGGATCTCTTCACGCGTCGAGGCGTCCCGCCCAAGCTCACGCCCGCAGTCGCGCAGCACGCGCGCGAGCGAGGTCAGCACGAAGGCCGTGTGGAAGCTGTCGGCCCACGCTTGATAAGCGTCCGCGCCGTAAGCCCAGGAGCCGTCGGCGCGCTGGCGGCGGACGACGTAGCGCGCTGACGCCAGCGCGTAGTCAAGCAACTCGGCCTCGCCCGTGAGCGCGCCGACCGAGGCGAGCGCCTCGCCCGCGAGCAGAGAGGCATTGAAGACGCGCGCGCGGTCGAGCGGCGTGTAGCTGAAGCAGACCTCTCGGTCGCCCTCGTCTGCGCGGTTCAGGTCGCGCAGGATGAACTCGCACGCGCCGCGCGCCGCCTCGAGATACTTTCCGGCGTCTGTTCCAAAGTACTTCCCCGCGCCCGCTTCGAGATACTTTCCGGCGGCGGCTGACTTATCTTCTGCGTCGGCGGCGGGTTCTTTCCCCCGCGCCGCGTTGAGCGCCTGCGTGCCTTCGACGAGCGCGCGGACGGCGAAGGCGGTGGGCACGGTAGCCGCCGTGCCGCGCGGCGCATAGAAGGCCCGTCCCTGCCAGTCGAAGTTGTAGCCCCAGGCCGCGCCGTGCCCTGTCTGGACGCGCGCCGCGAGCAGGTCGTCGAGAAGCGAGAGCGACTCGCGCGCGTGCTCAATGCTTCCGGTCGCGCGCAGACGCGAGAGCTCGGCGAGCGCGAAGAGCGCGGTGCCCTTCGCGTTCCTGCCCGCGGGGACGCGTGCGAGCGTGCGCAGGTTGACGGGCGAGCGTTTGAGGGCTTGCGTCCAGGCGAGGCGCGCGAGGCGCGAGCGGCTGAGCGGCGTGGATTGGAAGAGGCGGCTATTGAGCGCGTCGAAAGGGTCGTGGCCCGCGTAGCCGCGCGCGCGGCACCACGCACGCGCGCCTTCGTAGACCGACTCGAACTCTTCGCGCATCGCCGCCAAGATACAACACTGCGTCGGGGGCGCGCGAACCGACTGCGCCTGAAGGGCTGTCGAACCGACTGCGCCTGACGGGGCGGTTTAAGGCGGCGAGCCTTGACCCGGCTCGGCGGCCGTCGGCTCGTCGGGCGCGGAGGGCGCTTCGGCATCGGCTCTGCTCAGGGAGATTTTCACGCCCCTGAGTTTGTCGGGCAGCGGGAAAGACCGCTCGTCGCGCGAGTCGTTGATGTCGAGCGTGATGTCGGGCTTCAGCCCCGAAGCCTCCGACGCGTCGAGAAGGTTCTCTTCGAGCAGACGGCGGAGCAGCGCCGCGTGAGACCCCTCGATCTCGTCGCGCACGGCGGCGACGGCGCGGCGGCACTCGCGCGCGTCCCGGCAGACGATCTCGCGGAACGGGCGCGCGTCGAGTTTCAAATCTTCCTCGGTAGTGTTCAGCAGGCCCGCGAGGTATTCGACGCGCAGGCGGTCGCGCTCGGAGTCGGAGATGTAGGAGCCGCCGCAGTTCGCAAATGGGCTGCGCGTGTAGTAGACGACGTGGCGGCCCGGCGCGATGACCGTCGCGCCGCGCGAAGGGGCCTCCGTGAGCTGGTAATAACTGATGGGCGGGAAACCCTCTTCGCGCGAGACGCCACGGCCACAGCCGCAACCGCCGCCGCCGCCCATGCTGTAGTCGTGCCCGCCCTCGCGGTCGTAGACGTAGAGGCTGGCTTCGATCTTCAGCTCTTGAAGGAGACGCGCGGCGAAGCCGGGCGCGCGCGTCTCCGCGAGGAGGTTGCCGACGGCGAGCCAGCGCACGCTCGGCGCGTCGGCAACGAAGAGCGGCAGGAGCGCCTGCCGGTTCTGCTCAGGCGAGCGCGCGAGGAGGATGACGACCTCTTCGGGCGAGGATTGGTAGAGCGGCAGAAGCTTCTCCGACGGCACTTCCGCGTCGAGGCGGATGAGGGCGTCGAGCGCCGCCTGCCGCACGAGCGACTCTTCCCAGCCGCCGCCGAGGTTCGAGTCTGAGAGCAGCTCGACGAGCGCCGCGCTCTGCTCCTTCAGGCCGTTCGCGCCGGCGAGGTACGCGCCCCACGCGCGCTCTCTGTTCTCCTGCGACTTCAGGAGGCGCGCAGACTCTTCGCTCACGTCGCCGGGCCGCAGGAACGAGGGCGTCGCCTTCGCGTCGGCGGCGGCGGCCTCCTGAACGGAGGCGCGCGCGCCGTTCTCCTGACCGAAGGCTTGCGCGGCGGCGAGCAGCAGGAGCGTCGTGCAGACCAGAAGCTTTCTCACGCAGGTCTCCCTCCTGAGTTCGGCAGGCTTGAAAGCCGAAAGGCTCTTAAGGGCTGAGACACGAACGCGCGCCGCACGGT
>JALZHC010000198.1 GCA_030914105.1 Acidobacteriota bacterium | reverse complement strand
TGTCGAGCGTGCCGATGATGGCGACCACGTCGGCGACGAGGTGGCCGATGCACATCTGCCTCAAGGCTTGCAGGTTGATGAGGCACGGCGGGCGCACGCGCACGCGGTACGGTCGGCTCGTGCCGTCCGACACCAGGTAGCAACCGATCTCGCCCTTCGGCCCTTCAATCGAGTGGTAGTAGTCGCCCGCGGGCGGCTTGATGACCTTCGGGATTTTGGCGTTGACGGGGCCGTCGGGCATCTGCTTCAAAGCCTGCTGGACGATGCGCCGCGACTGACGCATCTCTTCGAGGCGGACGAGGTAGCGGTCGTACGTATCGCCGTTCTCGCCGACGGGCACGTCGAAATCCAGGTCGGCGTAGGCCGCGTAAGGACGGCTTTTGCGGATGTCCCAGGCGACGCCGGAGCCTCGGAGCGCGGGGCCGGACAGTCCGATGGCGATGGCGTCCTCGGCGGAGATGATGCCGATGCCGACCGTGCGTCCGAGCCAGATGCGGTTCTCCGAAAGCAGCGTCTCATACTCTTCCATCCGCTTCGGGAAGTTGTCCACGAAGCGCTGCACGTCTTCGGTGAATCCCTCGTAGGCGTCGTTCGGCATGCCGCCGATGCGCCACGCGTGGCACGTCAAGCGCGCGCCGAACTGCTGCTCGAAAATCTTCAGAATCTCCTCGCGCTCGCGCAAGGCCCACAGGAGAACCGTGAACGCGCCGATATCGAGTCCGTGCGTGGCGAGCCACAGGAGGTGCGAGGCGATGCGATTCAGCTCCGTCAGGATGGTGCGGATGTAGTGGGCGCGCGGCGGCACTTCCAATCCGAGCATTTGCTCGACCGTTTCGACCCAGACCAGCCCGTTCGAGACCGCGGCGATGTAGTCGAGCCTGTCCCAGTAGGGCGCGATCATCGGGTAGAGCCGGTTCTCCGCGATCTTCTCCATGCCGCGGTGCAGAAAGCCGATGTCGCAGTCCAGGTCAATGACGGTCTCGCCGTCGAGCCGCAGGACGACGCGCAAGACGCCGTGCGTCGAAGGGTGCTGCGGCCCCATGTTCAAGACCATTTCGGGGTTGTCGAGCAGCGTCTCCTGCGTTGTGGCAACTTCTACTTGGTGCATAAAGCGTTGCTGTGGCTACCAGCCGTCATCAGGGAATTCCCTGCCGTTAACAAGTGTGTACTCGTCTTCCAGTAGCCACAGCTTAGTATCTTCGTAGCTGCGGCCTTCATGAACGACTTCGTAATTCTTCTGCGGGTCAATAATCACAACGGATGAACTGTCGTTCTTATCTGGAGTAACAATTAACAAGTAATAGGGCGCTACTTCTATACCCTCTGAATACCAGACCTCGAACCACCTCTCTTCCGAAACACTCATTGAAAGCTGAAACGGCAGCAATCTTAAACAGAAGTCTACTCTCTGGCGCTCGGCGTCTCTTCCTTAAATGCTCCCGTCACGCTGTCAACCTGAAGGACGAGCGCGATGTCGGAGACCTCGCCGCGCTTGCGCCGAGCCAGAAGGTCGAAGAGGATGGCGGAGGCGGCGCTGTCGCGGTTCCAGACGTTGCGCGGCGACATGCGCTGGCCGAGCGTGTAGCCGGCGGCCTCGGCGGCTGCGGGCGCGTCGAAGACCTTCACTTCGTACTTGGCGGCGAGGTCTTTCGGGTGCATCCGTTTACTCTTGCTCCTTACGGCAAGCTCGCACGCGCTCTTCGGCGGCAACTCCCAGGTGCTCCTTCGCGGCGGCTTATCCTTTGCTCCTTCGCCAAGCTCACTTGTGCTCCTTCGGCAAGGGGTCGCGCCCGTCGCGGAAGAGTTCGCGGAGGCGTCGCTCGTCGGGCGTCTGGAGGATTTCGAGTCCGTAGGCGCGGCGCTGCGCCAGTTGCTCGCGCTGCACTTCGTCGAAGATGGGCAGGTGGCGCGTCGTCCACTCGTTCTCCATGAACTCCAGCGGGTAGTCCTTCCTGAGCGGGTGTCCGTCCCAGTCTTTCGGGAGCAGGAGGCGGCGCATGTCCGGGTGATTTCGGAAGCGGACGCCGAAGAGGTCGAAGACCTCTCGCTCCATCCAGTTGGCCGTCGGCCAGACCGAGGTCACGCTCTCGATTCCCTCCTCGCCCGCCGCCGACTTCACGCGCACGCGCTCGTTCGCCGGAATCGAATAAAGGTTATAGACCAACTCGAACGGCGCGTCGTCGCGCTCAGGCCAGTGGACGCAGGTCAGGTCGCTCAGGTAGTTGAAAGGAGTTTCGGCGTCGTCCCGGAGCGCGCGGCAGGCTTCGACTATCCGCTCGGCGCGGACGTGAATCGAGAGCTGGCCGAGGAAGGTGAAAGCGCCCGTGACGGCTTCGCCGAGCTTCTCGCGCAGACGCTTGACGAGCGTGTGGCCTGAAGCGTCCGCGGGCTTCGGCCCTTCGTCCTTCTTCTTGACGGGCGGCTTCGGCACGCCCGCCGCACCTGCCGCCGCCGGAGGCTTCGCCGCGCCGGGTGTCGCGCTCGGCACGCCTGCGCCCGGCACGCCTGCGCCCGGAGTGGCCGCGTCCGGAGTCGCCGCCGGACTCTTCCCCGCCGCCTCTTTCAAGGCCGCGGCGCGCGCCTTCGCCTCCGCGATCTTCGCGGCGCGTTCGAGGTCAGCCTGCGAAGGACTCTTCAGAGGGTCGCCGACTTCCGGCGACTTGCCGCCCGGCGGTCTGGCGGAAGGAGTCGCGGACGCTTCCCCGCCCCCGGCCTCTTTCGGCTCGCCGCCCTCTCCTTGCGCGGCGGCGGCGGCCTCCTTCTTCGCCTTGGCCTCGGCGATGATGCGTTCGAGTCGTGCCTTCTTCTCTTCGGGAGTCTCGTTCGCCGGCGTCGCGCTCGCCGCCGGCTTCGGACGCGCGGGCGGCGCGGCCTTCGTCGCCGTTTCAGACTCTCCGGTTTGCGTCTCGACGCTCGCGGCGGGGACGGTCGTGCCGGAGTCGGAGGTGCCTGATGGCGCTTTGCCCGTCTGCGCGGCCTGGCTTTCGGGCGAAGGTCGCGGGAGGTCTGCGTCGGGCGGGGGCGGGATTGTGCCGGAGCCGGCGGCTGCTTCCGCCGAGCCGGGCGCTTTTGTGTCCCGCGCCGCGGCGGACTGTGCCGCGCGGGCTTCGTCGTCGCTCTCAGACGCCTGTGTGTCGCTCGAATCGGGAGGAGGGGTTTTGGGTTCGTCCGTCATCGCGTCCTGAAGTTCGACTCCGCGAGCCGCAGGCGTGTCGGGTAGGCCGGCACCGCTACTCGCGCCTGAATGCGTCTGGCGTCACTTTCAAGGTGCTAAAACAGAATGCTTTACGAAGGCGTGTCCGTCGCGTTTTGTAACACGCGGTTTGCGCGCCTGTCAAACAACCCTCAAGCTGACCGCTTATCACTTTTGCAGGAGGAATAAAGAAGGGTTCATCGCCCTGTGGTAGAAGTGGAGTCGCCAAACCGCCACTTTTACCGGAGACAGAGCCATGAACCCACTCGGAAGATACCCCGTCATCTCGTCCTTGTTAAGACCCTTTCGTCTCTCACGGCAGAAGACTTGTGCCGCGCAGGGAGCCGCGCTATGCCAGGCTGCGTAAGCCTCGGGTTGCGCGGCTGCGTAAGCCTCGGGTTGCGCCATCGCCGGCCAACTCTCTTGCCTCACGGACGTGCAACAAAGATTGACTTCTATTCCGCCTCAAAGTATTTTACATTGCCTAAAAAGGGGGCGTTCCCGTTCTCTATCCTTAAATCACACCTCGAACGAGAATTTTGTATGGGCGCGAATAGAAGAGTACCTTCTCAGTCGAACGGGCAGCAGCACGAGCCGTGGCGGCGACCCGAACGGACGCGCTCTGCGGGCATCTTGCAGCCGAAGGCCGCCGCGACCCGACCGACGAGACAAACGCCGTCTGCGCCACCCGCGTATCGTCCCCAGCCGACGCCGAAGGTCTTGCAGAGGAAGGCGGCGGCGGTAGAGCCGGCCGACGCCGCGACGAGGCGTGGGCCGGCCACCGCCCCTCCGGCCTACCGCCCACGGTCATCAACCGAAGTCTTGCAGCCGAAAATGGCGGCCGCCGTGCAGCCGCGAAAACCTCCCGCGGCGCCATCGGTCTACCGCCCGCAACCGACGCCGAAGGTGTTACAGACGAAGAAGGCCCAGGGCGAGGCGTCCGCACGAACGGCCGTGTCGGAGAGGACGCCGGGCAGCGCCACGCGCCGCCCATCCAACAACGCCCCGCAGTCCGGGAGGCCGAACTTCCCGGCGCAATGTGGTGGCGGGCGCACGTCACCGGTCTGCCAGCCGAAAGCCGCCGAGGTCACACACGCCCGACGCGGAGCGTCCGGCCCGCCTGCCGCTCGCCCCGTCGCCAATCGTCGTGCCGGTGTCGTGCAGCCTTTCATCCCTGTCAAATATCGCGAATGGAAAGAGGCCCACCCCACGCAAGGTCTGGCCGATTATTTGGCGCTCGTGAAGAACGAGCGTCTGTACGCCGAGGGCCTTGCCGAGGACGAAGGGGCCAAGAAATACGCGACCAACCTGGCAGCCGAGGCGGAGTTTTTTGACGCCACGCTCGCGCAGCATCACAACAAACCCAAGAAGCAGGTGATCAGAGCCCTGGACAGTCTCGTGGATCGCATCAACCTCGTATTGAACGAGGCCCACTCCAAAGGCTACGTCAACGAATTTAAGAAGCCGGCGCGAATAGTCGAACATAGGCGTCTGCCCGTCACCGACTGGGAACAGGGCTCGCACCGGGATGTCATCAGGACTTTCGCGGAATTGGTGAACAAGCGGAGCAACACTTTGGCGGCGCGCGGAGCCGGCAATCCCGGCGTCCCGGTCGTCCCCTACAGCCAGGCGAAGCGCTATCTGCCCTGGTCGACGTGCTTCCTCATTAACAAGATTTACGACGGCTGGAAGCGCGGCGCGCCCCTCGACTCGCGCACCGTGGAGCAGCGCGGCGACAATCAAGCCGCCGACGCTCCCCCCTCGCTCGCCGTGCACGAGCCCGGCGCGATGAGGAGCTGGCACATGGATCAGCACAGCCTGCTGCCCACGAACCCGGCGCTGGACGCGACGCCTGCCAACGTCCAGAACTTCTCGGACTACGTCGCCCGACATTCCTCGACCCCGAACAACGTGGGGCATGGGGCCGCCCCCAGCGGCTACATCGAGTACACAGGCACGGGCCACGAGAACGATTACGCGAACTTCAGGATTCTACTCGACTACAGGCGGGGGAAAATCTTCATCTGTTTCCATTACCAGCTTTGGAGCATTAACGGCGATGGCCCACAGACCCACGGCCAGAACCCCGCCGGACACCAGGACAAGAACAACCCTTGGATTAATATTGACATGAACGCCTGACCGCGTCCTTCCTTCTACGCAGGAGTCAGCCCCCGCCGCAAATCCCGAAACCCAACTCCTCTTCCGTCTCGCCTCGCGGGTGAAGCGGCAACGCGCTCCGGGCGGGACATCCCCGGCGGGCGTCTCACGGACGACCAATCGACGGACACGCTCCTTTACTAGAGTCTTCGAGTGGCTGACCGCTCCCCAAAAGTGATAAGCGTTCAGACCCTCAAGCGCGCCTCATTCTACCCGCGCGCGCGGGCAATCCGCCGCGCCCGCTCGTGCATCCAAGTCCTTGCACGGCTTGACCATGCGCGGCGCGCGAAAGTATCATGTGACTTTGCTTGAGGGCGCCTGTGCGCCACCTACGGAAGAGGAAACGAAATGAAACAAGGAATTCATCCCGACTACCACACGACGAACGTCCACTGCGCCTGCGGCAGCACGTTCCAGACGCGCTCGACGAAGAAGGGCGACATCAACGTGGAAATCTGCTCCGAGTGCCACCCGTTCTTCACGGGCAAGCAGAAGCTGGTGGACACGGCGGGCCGCGTCGACCGCTTCAACAAGCGCTACGGCAAGAAGACCGAAGCGCCCGCGGGCGCAGAGGGCGCGAACGCCTGAGAGGCCGAAGGCAGCGCCATGAAGCCGATCCGACGCCGCCAGTATTAGCTACACGAACCCGGACGCCGACGCTCGCGTCCCGGCCCAAGTCTTTCCTGAGTCCGTCGAGGGTTCACGAAAGACAGCCGAACCGAGCGGCGGCGTTTTACTTTGAAAGTCCGAGAGTCCGAAGTCCGCAGTCGAGAGTCAAAGGCAAACCTGTCTTGACTCTCGACTCCAGACTCCCAGACTCCAGACTCCAGACTTAAAGAGAGGAAGACCTGTGAGCGCCAACGAAAAAGAGTTGATCGTCGGCGGGCAGGCCGTCATCGAGGGCGTGATGATGCGGACGCCCGCGGCCTATGCCATCGCCGTCAGGCGGCCCGACGGCACGATCACGCACACGGGCGCGCGCCTGCCGAAGTGGAGCGACAAAAACCCCTTGCTGAAGCTGCCCGTGCTGCGCGGCGCGGCGGTGCTCGTGCAGTCAATGGCGCTCGGCATCAAGGCTCTGAACTACTCCGCGGGCGAGGCCTTCAACGAATCGGAAGCGGCGGAAGAGGTCGAGGTCGCTTTGACGCCGGCGGTCGTCGAGGGTGAGGGCGACTTCGCCGGCATCACGGGCGGCGTGCCCGGACTCTTCCCCGTGCCGACGAAGAAGAGTCCCGAAGAGGAGTTGAAGCGCGGCTCGGCTGCGGCCTTCGGCTCGATTGCCTTCGCGCTCCTCTTCAACGTCCTGCTCTTCGTCGTCGCGCCGCTCGTCTTGACCAACGCCATCTTC
>JALZHC010000775.1 GCA_030914105.1 Acidobacteriota bacterium | reverse complement strand
GAGCAGCGCCGGGTCTTCAAGCTCCTCGAAGACTGCGCGCAGCGGCGCCCGCGCGCGGTCGTTTGAGGCGTGCAGCTCGTCGAGCGCCTCGACGGCTTTGAGCGTGTGCTCGTCAACCGTGTAGTGATGATAAAGGTCGTGCTGTATAAGCAGGCTGATGCGCGCGAACTCCGGCAGGTAGCGTGAGAGGAAGCCGACCTCGTGCATCAGTCGCAAGCAGCTTCCGACGCGACCGCAACGCCGAAGGAGCTTGAGGAATGAGCGCGCGACTTCCGCCGAGTCTCGGAAGTCTTGGTCAACGGCTGAGGCGTTGCGCGTGAGCGCCTCGCGCAGGCCGTGGGAGAGCGGCACGTCTGCGGCCTGCGCGAGCGCGAAGGCGTCAATGATGAGCAGAGGGTTCCGCCTGAGCGCGTGCGCGTCGGCGTCGAGGCAGAGCCGACCGTCGCTGACGGAGAAAGGCTCATCGTGACCAGCGCCGCGCGGCCTCGGAAACCATCTCAACGGTCGCTCCGAACGCCCCGTGGCACGCGCGATGACGGACTCGCTGAAGAGGTGCAGCTCGCGCGCCCGCCGGTAGTAGTCGCGCATGAACTTCTCTGAGGCGAGCAGGTGCGGCTCCGCCTCGTAGCCGAACTCTTCGGCGAGCGCGGGCTGAAGGTCGAGCGCGAGGCGGTCAGTCTTGCGGCCCGAAAGATAGTGCGCCGCGTGGCGGACGCGCCAGAGGAAGTCGTATGCGCGCTCGGCGCTCGCCTGTTCGACATCGGAGACGAGGTCGTGCTCGCGCAAGCTTTCCAGAGTGCGGCAGCCCGTCTTGACCTGAGCCGTCCAGAGCGCCGCGTGCATGTCTCGAAGCCCGCCCGCGCTCTCCTTGACGTTCGGCTCCTGAAGGCAGACGGACGCGCCGAACTTCGCGTATCTCTCCTCGCGCTCGTAGCGGAGGGCCGCGAGGAAGTAGTCGGCGTGGCGTCGGCGCTCGCGCTCAATCGCGGCGCGCAGAGAATCGAGGAGCGCGCCGTTGCCGGCGAGCAGTCGCGTCGAGAGAAGGGAAGTCTGGAAGTGCGGGTCTGTGCGCGAGGCCGCGACAGACTCGGCGACCGAGCGGAAGCTGTGGCCGACGGTCAGCCCCGCGTCCCAGAGCAGGCGCAGGACTCGCTCGACGAGCTGACGCGCTTGCTGTGTGCGCCGCCCGTCGTGGAGGAAGAGGAGGTCGAGGTCGGAGAAGGGCGCAAGCTCCGCGCGACCGTAGCCGCCGACGGCGACCAACGCGCAAGCCTCGAAGCCCGCGCCGGCGGACGCGCCGCCTTCGCAGTCGAGCACGGCGGCGCGGAAGGCCGCGTCGGCCACGAGGTCGAGGAC
This sequence comes from Acidobacteriota bacterium, assembly GCA_030914105.1. GTDB lineage: Bacteria > Acidobacteriota > Blastocatellia > Pyrinomonadales > Pyrinomonadaceae > QHXN01. The sequence goes on along the minus strand of JALZHC010000775.1, from coordinate 1,337 downwards.
GAAGCTGCGCGCCGAGGCCGCCTGGCAGCCCGAAGCGCCGAGCCGGAGCGCGATCTTCAGGCGACGCTCCTCGGTCTTGAGGAACGCGCGGAAGAGTGCCGAGACCTCGGCCCCGCGCGAAAGGCGCTCGCACGCGGCGAGCCGCGCCGCGGCGTGCGCCAGAACCTTCTTGCGGTGCGTCCGCGCGGGCCGCGCGTTTGAAAACTCTGCCTCGCTCGTCAACATTTATCGAAGACGCTCGATTTATCGAAGACGCTCGCCGCCGGATTTATCGGAGCGCGCGCCAGCAGGGTTATCGCGCTCGCCGACGAGTTATCGAAGCGGACGCCGGCGGCGCGATGGGCCGTCGGGAAAGTCGAAGCTCCGAAAGAAGGCGAAGCCTCCGGCGAGACGACTCGCGGGTCAACCCTCGACGCGGCCCTCGCCCGAACAGCAACCTTCATTCCGCGTGTCGCACTCTGGCCGGCGTTGAAGTGCCGCGGAGGTTTCCTACAGTTTTCATCAACCCTCATCACCTAATGCCGAACGCGCGGGACGACAATTTTGTCGCGCTTCATAAAAGGGGATGCAAAAGTGTCGTCGCCGTGCGCGCTACCTTCACGTCTGCTCTGACCTTTCGACGCGATGCGCTTTCGAGTTGAAGTCTTATTGAATTTGACTCGGATGAGCTTTGTCATCCGAAGCCCCGAAGGGGCGCAACGAGGAAGCCAGGGGCCGCAGCGTGGGAGCATGAGCGACCGAGCGCCGCCCCTGGTGCAGTCGCGAAAGAATCGTTAAGCCCTGAAAGGGCGAAATACGCTACTCGTTTATTCCGCCCTTTCAGGGCTTGCGCATCTTTTATTGTTATTGTCCGGAGGCGTTGTCCCGGCTCTTTCATTCCGCCCCTTCGGGGCTGAACACGTAACGCACATTTTTGTTCTTCACTCCGGCGTCTCCGACAAAAACGTCGTCGAGATGGAGCCTCGTCGGCGCGACCGGCCGCGTGCCGTTGCGGCTTCGACCTCAAAGTTCCGGCCTCAATCTTAAAGAAGCGCGTCTGTTCGGCGCTCGCTGCGCGAGGCGGAGGGCTTCGTTGTGTGCTGGCACGCGAGTTGTCAAAGCCAGAGCGAGAGTGCGCCGTCTGCGTCGGGCCGGTTCCGTGTCGGGCCGGCGAGAAAATCTCACAAAGACCCCGGCGCGGGAGAAGGTTTCGAGCACGTGACGACTTCAACTTCTACAGCCTGAGGAGCCGATTCTAAAGCCTGAGGAGCCGAAGCATGATTCGAGACTGTTTGAGAGGAGCGAAGCGGATTCTGCCTCGTCCGCGCCCGGCGTCGTCGCGCGGCGATGCCGGGCGC
>JALZHC010000197.1:1827-6710 GCA_030914105.1 Acidobacteriota bacterium | reverse complement strand
CCCCCCCCCGCCTGCTTGCCGCCTGACCCCGACGTTACTTCTTCACATCCTGATGAGTCCGCATCAGCGTGCCGTTCCAGGTCTGGTGGGCCGGCTCCGGTCGGTTCAGCGCACTATACCAGCCGCTGAATATCTCATCGGAATCGGGGTCGAGCGTGAACTCAAAGCCGCCCCTCTCGTTAGGCGATACCCACCACTCGCCCGCCCATGATTTCCCCGACTCCGACAGTGTGCCGTGCACCGTGCCGGGCTGCATGTTGGGCGCATCCCACATGCCGTCCAGGACTTGCCCGGAGGGGTCAGTCCTGAAGGATTCGGTCACAGTCAGCGTGCAGAAGCCCTCCACGTTGTTGTCATAACTTATCCACTGAGTGCTCCAGGTACCGACGAAAGGCTTAGACATTGCTCAACCTCCTCTCGCGTTCGTTGAACTTCCGAACCTTCGCGCTGTTCGTCTTTGCGTGAAGATTATTAGGCGGCAAAGGGGCAGGGCCGGTATTACGTTCCCGATGCGTGCGCGGCGTATATCACCGGGCGGGGGAGGCGTCAATGCCCGGCGCGAAATACCGTTCGCCATACGTGTAATCACTCGCGCCGAATCGTCGGGCGAGTTCCCGTTCCGTCGGGCAAGAGGCTTCCGTCAGGCAAAGCCGCGCAGCGCCCATGCATTCCGGCGTCGCGGCGGGTATAATTGCTCTTTCGTGCCGAGGCACTTATCCCTGTCTGTTGGAGTCCGTTCGCGCTAAATGATTAACTTCGAGACTTCGCCGGAGCGTTACCAGCACTGGAAGCTCACGTTCGACGGCCCCGTCGCCACGCTCTCGATGGACGTGCAGGAGGACGAGACCCTCGGCGAGGGCTACAAGCTCAAGCTCAACTCTTACGACCTCGGCGTGGACATCGAGTTGGCCGACGCCGTCCAGCGCCTGCGCTTCGAGCATCCGGAGGTGCGCTCGGTCGTCGTCACGAGCCTCAAGCCGCGGATATTTTGCGCGGGCGCGAACATCTACATGCTCGGAACCTCCCAGCACGGCTTCAAGGTCAACTTCTGCAAGTTCACAAACGAGACGCGCTGCGCAATCGAGGACGCCTCGCGCCATTCGGGCCAGCGCTACGTCGCCGCTTTAAACGGCACGGCTTCGGGCGGCGGCTACGAACTCGCCATCGCCTGCGACGAAATCTATCTCGTCGACGACGGAAACTCCGCCGTCTCTCTTCCCGAAGTCCCCCTGCTCGGCGTACTGCCGGGCACGGGTGGCCTGACGCGCCTCGTCGACAAGCGCAAGGTGCGGCGCGACCGCGCCGACGTTTTCTCCACGCTCGCCGAGGGCCTGAAGGCGAAGCGCGCGAAGGAGTGGGGACTGATTGACGGCTACTTCCCGACGAGCCGTTTTCAGGAGGGCGTCGCCGCGCGCGTCGAGGAGATCGTCAAAGAGTCGGGGCAAGAAGAGCGCGGCCCCGGCATCAAGCTTCACCCGCTCGACGTTGAGGTGACTGCCGACGGGCGCGAATACAGGCACGTCTCTTTGAAGTGCAGACGCGAGGGGCGCTACGCGGATTTGACCGTGCGCGGCCCCGAAACCGAGCCGCCGACGAGCGCCGCAGAGATCGTCAAACTCGGAGACTCCTACTGGCCGCTTCGCGCTTACCGCGAGCTGGACGACGCGCTCCTTCACCTGCGCCTGAACGAGCCGGAGATCGGTCTCGTCCTGCTGCGAACCGTGGGCGAGATTGAGCGTGTGCTCGCCGTTGACAGGACGCTCGCAAAGAACCGCGACCACTGGCTCGTCCGCGAGATCATTCTGAACATGGCGCGCGTCCTTCGCCGCCTCGACCTGACGGCCAAGAGCTTCTTCGCCTTAGTCGAGCCGGGCAGTTGCTTCGCTGGAAACCTCCTCGAACTCCTGCTCGCGGCGGACAGAAGCTACATGCTCAACGACCCCGAACGGAAAGTTGAGCTGGCCGTGAGCGACTTGAATGCGGGCGCGCTCCCGATGCCGAACGGCCTGACGCGTCTTCAGTCGCGCTTCCTCGCCGAACCCGAACGCGCCGAAGAGGTTCTCGAACACGGCGGAAGCTTCGACGCCGAAGAGGCGGAAGAGGCCGGACTCGTCACCTTCGCGCCCGACGACCTCGACTGGGAGGACGAGGTGAGAGTCGCCGTCGAAGAGCGCACGTCGCTCTCGCCCGACGCGCTCACAGGGATGGAAGCATCTTTAAGATTCGCCGGGCCGGAGACGACCGACACGAAAATCTACGGGCGTCTGACGGCCTGGCAGAACTGGATTTTCCAGCGCCCCAACGCCGTCGGCCCCCACGGCGCGCTGACGAACTACGGCAAGCCGACGCAGCCGCAGTTCGATTACAAGAGAACCTGAAGAGGTGATGAGTGATGAGTGATAAGTGATAAGAGAAGACTGCCGTCGGATTTTTCTTATCACTTATCACTTATCACTCATCACTCCCTTTGTGATGGTGGTCACTGACTCGTCATGCATTTTCTGTAAGATTGTCGCCGGCGAGGCCCCGGCGAGCGTGGTCTACGAGGACGAGCTGGTGATGGCCTTCATGAATCTCAGGCCGATCCGTCCCGGCGAGTTCATGGTCATCCCGAAGGAGCACGTCGACCACTTCTGCGACCTCCCGGACGGGCTTGCGTGCCACATCCTCGTGCAGGCGCAGAGGCTTTCGCGGAACCTGCGGGAGAGGTTGAAGCCCGTGCGCGTCGGGCTGGTCGTACACGGCTTCGGCGTAGCGCACGCGCACCTCGTCGTGGTGCCGCTGCACGAGTCGGACGACATCGTTTCGGCGAGGCACCTCCGGGTCGAAGACGGGCAGATTAAGTTCGGCGTCGGACATCTAAAGGAAGAGTCGCGGGAAGAGTTAGACAGGCTGGCGCGGCTCCTTTCATAGAGTATCAGGGCGAGGAGAGAGGGTCTTCATGGAGTTACACGAGCGGATTCCGAACAACGTGAACCTATCGGGGGACAAGCGCCTCCAGCGCGCGCTGGAGAAGTGGCTGCCGAACTACCTCGACTGGTGGCGCGAGATGGGGCCGGAAGGCTTCCAGGAGAAGGACGTCTGGCTGCGCACCGCCACGAGCGTCGAGCCGGAGGGTTGGGCGCACTTCGACTACGTGCGGATGCCCGAATACCGCTGGGGCATCTTCCTCAAGCCCGCCGCGCCGGACGCGCGCGTCGGCTTCGGAGACAACTTCGGCGCGCCCGCTTATCAGGAGGTGCCCGGCGAGTTCCGCAACGCCCTGCGCCGCATCGTCGTCACGCAGGCCGACACCGAACCGGCTTCGGTCGAGCAGCAGCGACTCCTCGGCCAGACCTGCCCTTCGCTTTACGACCTGCGAAATCTCTTTCAGGTGAACGTCGAAGAGGGCCGACACCTCTGGGCGATGGTCTACCTCCTGCACGGCTACTTCGGGCGCGACGGGCGCGACGAGGCCGACGCCCTTCTGGAACGACGTTCCGGCAACCCCGATAAGCCGCGCATCCTTGAAGCCTTCAACCAGCCCTGCGACGACTGGCTCAACTTTTTCTGCTTCACGATGTTCACAGACCGCGACGGCAAGTACCAGCTCTCCGCGCTCGCCGAAAGTGGCTTCGAGCCGCTCGCGCGCACCTGCCAGTTCATGTTGACGGAAGAAGCGCACCACCTCTTCGTCGGCGAGACGGGCGTCGGGAGAGTCGTCCGCCGCACCGCGCAGTTGATGAAAGAGAACCCGAACGAGGACGTGCGCAGCCTCGGCGGCATACCCTTCGACATCATCCAGCGCTACATCAACTACTGGTACAGCTACTCGCTCGACCTCTTCGGCGGCGAGATCAGCTCGAACGCGGCGGACTTCTTCGCGGCGGGCCTGAAGGGTCGCTACCAGGAGCAGAAGAAGTACGATGAGCACGTCCTGCGTGAAGGCGTCTTCACGCTGCCCGTGGTCGAAGACGGAAGATTAGTGGAGCGCGAGGTGCCGATGCGCAACGCCCTGAACGAGGTTCTGCGCGGCGAATATGTGCACGACTGCGAGCGCGCGCTTGAGCGCTGGAACAAGTACATCGCCGAGGAGGGCGTTGACTACCGTTTGAGCCTGCCGAGCACACGCTTCCACCGGCACGTCGGCGAGTACGCTGGCCACTTCTTCGACCGCGAAGGCAATCTCATCGACGAGGAGGAGTTCGAGCGCCGACGCGCCGAGTGGCTGCCCACGGCGGAAGACCGCGAGTACGTGCGCTCACTCATGCACCCCGTCACCGAGCCGGGCAAGATCGCCAACTGGATCGCCCCGCCCGCCGTCGGCATCAAAGGCAAGCCGTTCGAGTTCGAGTACGTGAGACTCTGAAGGCAAGTGCAGAATGCAGAGTGCAGAGTGATGAATTAAAAGGCAAGCCGCCTTACATTCATCACTCTGCACTCTGCATTCTGCACTTAGTTTTACGCCTCGAAGCGCAGCACCGTCTTCGAGCCGTCTTCGGACTCGATTTCGAGGCCGCCGCCTTCGGTGAGCGGCTCGTGGCTGAGGCGCTTGACGCAGCAGACGGCGTGGGTCAGGTTGCGCGCCTCTGCCGTCTCGCCGCCGAGCATGATCTGGACGCGCGGCGCGTCTTCGCCGTCAGGCTCGAAGTCCAGGCCCGTCAAAGGCAGCCCGTCCTCGATCCAGAAGTCCTCCTCGACGCCGTCCTCCATGCGGACGACGCCGAGCCGCGTCCGCCGCGTGCGGTTCCGCTCGCCGAAGTCTTTGAGGAACGCGCCCCAACTCGCCTGCTCGATCTCTCGCGCCATGCTCCCTCCGCCGCCGACCCGTTTTTAGTTGAAAGCTTTCCGCCTTTATCCGACTCTTCGCCCCGCATGTCAACCCTAAACGAGAAGGTCAGCCC
>JALZHC010000197.1:0-1817 GCA_030914105.1 Acidobacteriota bacterium | reverse complement strand
GGTCAGCCCCTTGCGCCCCCTCGCGAATACCTGAGCGCCTTTGCGGTTAAGAAAAACTTACCCGGATGCGGTTTCACAACCGCGTGAGGAGGGGTTAGTATCGGGGCATGAAGCCCCTCGTGACGTATGTTACCTGAATGGCACGAAGAGACTGCCGACGGGGCGGCGCTTCGGGAACGACTCCGACACGTCTACTGGATCGGCGGCGGGAGCGCTGCCGGCAAATCGACCGTCGCCCGTCGCACGGCGGCTCAGCACGGTCTGCGTCTTTACGCGACCGACGACGTGATGGCGGAGCACGCCCGCCGGAGCACGCTGGAGGACTCCCCATTGCTGCATACGTTCATGGACATGGACATGGACGAGCGGTGGGTGAACCGCCCCCCTGACGCGATGCTAGAGACGTTCCACTGGTTCCGGGGCGAGGGCTTCCGTCTGATCGTCGAAGACCTTCTGCGCCTCCCGCGCGAGCCCGGCGTCATCGTCGAAGGGTTCCGGCTGTTGCCACGCCTCGTCAAGCCCCTCCTCCCCGTACCTGCTCATGCCGCCTGGCTCCTTCCGACGCCCGCCTTCCGTCAGGCGGTGGTCGAGAGTCGGGGGGGATCGGCGTCGGGATTTCTCGCCAGGACCGCCGACCCGGAGAGGGCCTTGCGCAACCTGCTCGAACGCGACCGGATGTTCACGGACATCCTCCGCGAGGAGACGGCGCGTCTGGGACTGCCCGCCATCGAGGTTGACGCCACGACGACCGAGGACGATCTCGCCAGGCGAGTGACGGAAGCATTCGGACTCTGAGTCGCGGTCGCGGGAAGAGACTCCTTCGCAAATATTCCCGGCGCTACAGTCCGAGCCATACTCCGGCGGCAACCGCGAGCACGGTCAGCGCGCCGAAGGCGATCTCGCTGAAGCCAACGCGACGCGCCGTCGCGGGCCAGCGCCGCGCAAATCCAAAGGCGGCGCGCGCCGTGAGCACAACCATCAACGCGGCGGCCATCCACGGCGCAACCTTCAACGTCGCGAGCGCCGCGACGACGGCGAACGCCAAAGCGTGTGCCAGCAGCGCGGGCCATCGCGCGGCCTCCTTGCCGTGAAGCTCCGAGAGGCGCGCGCGCACGTAAAGAATCGTCGGCACGATGCGCGCCGCGAGCACGGCCCACAAGCCCAGCGCGACCGGCAGACTCACACCGCCCGCAATCGCGACCGCCGCCGCGACCGAAGCCATCCCCGTAGAACCCGCGACCTCGGGCAGCAGCGAACGGCTGCGGCCCGCCGCGTCGTAGAAGAGCTGCGCCGACGCCAACGGTGCGGCCAACGCGAGCGGCCAGAGGAACAGGTAACTCGGAGCCGTCCAGACCGACAGCACGAAGCCGGCGAGCGCGACCGCGCCGTAGAGCAGCACGAAGCGGCGCGCGACCGGCGTGCGCGCGAACCGGCGTCCGCGCCGCCTGTCGCCCGCGACGATCTTCAACGGGTGGCGCGCGAGAAACGCGCCCATTGTCGCCGACGCGAGCCAAAAGCCCGCCGGCGAAGGCGCGACCAGCAGGCCCAACAGCACAGGCTCAAGCGAAATCCCCCACCCGCCGTGCTCGACCGGCAGCGCGATAGTTTTAAGACGCACGCCGCCCGCCGCCCGCCCCGCGCCGAACGCGACGGACGCGCCGCCCCTCTCTTCGGCCTCACGCCGCGGCGCGGCCTCCGACGGGCGCAGCGCCTGCGTCCTGACCGCGACGCCGCCCAGGTCTCTCTCGAAATCAATCTTCGTCAACACTTCCTCGCTCCCCTCTGTTCTCAACTGCGACTCTACTTCCGTCCCCGCG
>JALZHC010000774.1 GCA_030914105.1 Acidobacteriota bacterium | reverse complement strand
CCGCGGGCGCAGCTGCGTTCAACAGCGGCGCGCCGAGCGGCGTGACCGCGCTTAAATCAGTTCGCACGAGCTTCGCCAGACGAATCGCGCCCTCGACGTTCAACTCGCCCGCGCCCTGCTCCAGATGGTTGAAGCCCGCGAGCGGCTGCGCCGTCAACATCAGCACGGCCTTGACGAGGTTCGGCGTCAGGCGCGAGTTCGCCTGGAGCAACAAAGCCGCCGCGCCCGCCGCCACGGGCGTCGCCATCGAGGTGCCCGACAGGTACATCATGCGGCGCGACGCGGGCTGGCTCGCGTCCACGTTCAGCTCCGGGTGGGCCGCGAGCAGATTGCTGCATGACGACGCCGCGCCGATGATCTTGTTGCCGGGCGCGATCAGTTCGGGCTTCAGAAGGTTGTCGTAGTGGCGCGCGCCGCCGTCGTCTGTCCAGTAGCCGCGAGTGGGCCCGCGCGAGCTGTAAGTCGTCACGCCGTCGTCGCCTCTGGCGTCGGTGCCGAAGGTGTTCGTCGCGCCGACGGTGATGGCCGAAGGCTCGTCGCCCGGCGAATGAATCTTGCCGTAGATTTTGTTGCCCGCCGCGTCCTTGCCGCTGTTGCCTGACGCCGCGACGACGACGACTCCGGCGTCAACGAGCGCGCGGACGGCGTTGCAGACGGGGTCGTCTTGATAGTCCTCGATGGCCGGCGTGCCGAGGCTCAGGTTGACGACGCGGATATTGTAGGTCGTGTGGTTCTGCAAGACCCATTCGAGCGCGGCCAGGAGCGCAGAGGTCGTCCCGCGACCCTGCGAGTCGAGCACGCGCAGGTTGACGAGGCTCGCGCCCGGCGCGACGCCCGTGTAAGCGCCGCCCGAAGGCTGCCCCCCGCCGGCGGCGAGCGAGGCGACGTGCGTGCCGTGGCCGTAGGGGTCGTCAGTTCGGCCTTCGCCCGTGAAGTCCTGGCTGTAGGCGACGCGGCTGCTGAGACCGAGCGAGTCGCGGAAAGACTCGTGCGCGGCGTCAACGCCTGAGTCCACGACGGCGATGCCGACGCCGCTCCCGTCGAGCGTGGTTGTCGTCCTGATGCCGAGCAGCGAGATGAGCGTCTGCGTGCGCACCTGGCTCGTGCCGGTCGTCGTCTCGACATGGCCGGTTGCTTCAAGCGCGCGGTCGGGCGAGACGTAGCGCACGTCTGCGCGCGCCGCGAGCGCCGCGACGGCCTTCGGCGGCAGGCTGACCGACAGCGCGCCGAGGTTTTCGAAGCGTCGGTTGACGTGAGCGCCGACGGCGTCCAGAAGCGTGTCGAGTCTTTGAGCGGAGACCGCCGACGCGTTCTGACTGACGACGTTGTTCTGACTGACGACATTCTGCTGGACGATGACGTTGACGCGACCGCTGCCGTCGCGCACACCGCCGCCCGCTTCGTTCTGCCCCTGGTCGCCCGCCTGGTTCTGTTCGTCGTCCTGCGATGCGGCGATGATGGCTTGCAGGTCGGGCGAGATTTTCCTGCCCGCGCTTCCCTTCGATTTCACGCGCGAGCCGCCGGCGAAGGCCCCCGCGCAGACTGCGAGCGCGAGGCACGCCGGGGCGAGCCACCTGCGAAGACGGTAATGCTTGGGAGTTCTCAACGGCTTCTCCTCGCGGCGTGCTAACGGGTGATTTCAGCGGGAAACTTTGGGGCCGACAATGGCGACTCCCTGCGTCTTGAGCAAGCACCGTTCCAACTCCCGCGCCGCCCCCGTCGCCTGACGAGAAGCCGCCCTCAACGCCCCGGCGGGCGCGCGCCCGAAGAGGATTCGCGCACACGCGCCGCGGGATATGTCGTTGGCGTAGAAAGGGAAAGGCGGCGGGCGGCGGCGCGCGTCCGCTGATTAGTTGAGCCGGCAGACTGCGCATGTCGTCGGCCCGCATCCACGCGCGCACGTCGTCCGACGACTCAGCGCGACCGCCGTCGCTGCATTGTGCAGCGGCGCAATGAACGCGGCGCGGCAATTTACACGGGGCGAAGAGCAAGGATGAAGGCGGAAGGCGGAAGGATGAATGAAGAGCAGTAGTCAGTAGTCAGTAGCCAAGAGCCAGCATAAAGGCAACTGCTTCCCTACTGACTACTGTCTACTGTCTACTGGCTACCGCTTTCCCTTTCATCCTTCCGCCTTTCGCCTTCATCCTTTCCCGTGTTGGCATGGCTCTTGCCGACGCTTCGGCAAGAAGCCCCAGCAAGAACCCTTGAGAGGACTCCCGATTTGACTTGCAGCGGACGGCGCAGGTTGAGCCGTCCCGGAACTTTTTCTTCTCGGAAGTGACGCAAGCCTCTTCTCGGAGGCGACCGAACGCACACAAGAACCGAGGGGTTGGTGAAGATGTCTCTGCCAAACAGCAACGCGCGACTTTTAATTGTTGATGACGACCCGGCCATCAGGGAAATCCTGCTGGAGTTCCTCGGCTACCGCTACGAGTGCAGCGCCGTCGGCTCGGCGGTCGAGGCGCTCGCGCTGCTGCGCGTCGAGCGCTTTCAGCTCGTCGTCAGCGACATCGCGATGCCGCGCATGAGCGGGCTGGAGATGATCCCGCACGCGCACGCGCTCGCGCCCGACGCCGTCATCGTCATGGTGAGCGGCTCGCAGACCATCGAGAGCGCCGTCGGCGCTTTGCGCGCGGGCGCGTTCGACTACATCGTTAAGCCCTTCGACCTGGAGCACGTTGATGTGGCCGTGCGC
>JALZHC010000196.1 GCA_030914105.1 Acidobacteriota bacterium | reverse complement strand
CCTCAGCAACCATCGTCACAGTGCGTATCGCACAGGTCAAAGTTAAGCTGGCAATGGTTAACGCAGCTTTGAGTCCCGTAAGGACACTGCCCCGTAATTGGGTCGCAGCCGCAGCCCCTCGTGCAATTCTCGTAGGCCGGTTGGCATGTGCTGCAACAGACGATGGCGCTTGCCTTTCTACCACTGCCGACAGTCAGCGCCAGCAGGCAAGCCAGCATTACGAACAAGATTCCGTAACGACTGACCAGACGCACCCAGGCTGATCTCAACATCTTCTTCCTCCTTTGCAGGTCTCGGACACTATTCGTTAGCAAACTTGCGCGGCAACCGTTGTCCGACGGCTGCGCGCGGCCCGTCTGCCCTATCCCCTCTCGCCAGTCCAAAGACAGATGAGGCGCACGGACGGCCCCTGATGATTGTCAGGCACAAAATCTTAAATTGAGGCGGCTACAACTCGTTGCCATCCACCGCCCGACGCCGCAGGAGCGTCGCATCAACGTGCGCTCCATTGTGCCGTTCACCTTAGGCGGTCGCAGTTTGGAGGCGCTCTAACACCTCTGTTTCCTGCTCAGGACGTAGCTTGCCCACCCACATCTTCGTCACCGTGCCGGCCCGATCAACGAGAAGCAGCGTGGGCGTGCCGCGCACGCCGAAGGCCGACGGCTCAGCTTGTCGTATATCGCTGATGGGTACGCCGAGCCGACTCAGATACTGCTGCCCTTCGGATACGCCCTGCGGCAGCACGGCAATGAGATGGAGGTCGCTGCGCCCGCCAACCGTCTGCACGAGGCGTTGATAAAAAGGGGCGCTCTCGCTGCAAAAGTGGCAGTTCGTCGCCAGTACCAACAGTAGCGTGCGTTGATTACGCCCCCAGTCAACTTCAGGTAAAGCGACTTTCTGCCCGGTGGTTATTTCCGCCGGCGACGGCTGTGGGTGCTGACCGGGCAGAATAAAACGCCTGACGAGTACGACGCCGAGCAGAATGGCGACGACGATGATCGCGACATTGGCGGTGACTTCCAGCTTACGATAGAGCGACTGTCTCGGAGTCATGAACTCTACGGCCTTCCACCGGATTAAGGTATCAATTTGTTACCACGCGCATATTTGAGGTATGTGTGTCACGCGCGCCGGAGGCGGCATACTGTTCGGTCTGTGGGCAAATGCTGCGCTGCGTGCGGCAAGGTTCGCCAACTTTCGCGTTGACACGTACCTACCTATTTTGACAAACGGGACGGTAAGGGTTTTAAGCTGCTCTAACCGAGGGGAACGCGCTCAGATTAGACCTGCAATGAAGCATTGTCAACACATTTTAGTAGTTGAAAAATGCAGGCCACTCCGGCAAGTCCAGGCAGATTTCACGAACAATCAGCTCGTCGAACAGTGAGATGTCGAAGGCGATCTTTCCGGGCGAGTTCCTCAACTGCAAACCGATTTCGGCGAAGACAGGTGCCTCACTCCTTTGCCTTTTTACTTTTGCCTTCAGCGCACGAAGTTCGCGCGCGGCTGGAGCGTGATGCTGTTGATGACGATCTTGTCGGCGGGGCTTTCCGAGCCGGGGCGGCGGGGCGCGCCGGCGATGATCTGCGCGTTCGACATGCCTTCGATGACTCTGCCGAAGGCCGTGTACTGCTCGTCCCAATCGGGCACGCGCTGGAGCGTGATGTAGAACTGGCAGTTGGCCGAGTCCACGTCGCTGCCCTTGCGTGCCGCGCCGACGACTCCGCGGTCGAAGGGGATGTCGCTGAACTCGGCGGGCACGTTTGGAAGCGGCGAGTCGCCCGTGCCGTCGTTCGCGGGGTTGTCGTCTTTCGAGAGCGGGTCGCCGCCCTGTATGACTTCGGCGTTGATGCGGTGGAAGGTCGTGCCGTCGTAGAAGCCCTGGCGTGCGAGCGTCTTGAAGCGCTCGACCATCCTCGGCGCGACGTTCGGGTAAAGCTCGATGACGATCTTGCCGAAGTTTGTGTCGACGACCGCGGCCTCTGCGTCCGGCTCAGGCTTCACGCCTCGCTTGACGGGAGCGCTGCCCGCGTCCTCAAGCCCGTCGCCGTTGTAGTCGACCGACGCGCCGGCGCTCGGATTTCTTTTCGGCGCGAAGAAAAAGAATACGGCGACGAGAAAGCCCGCGACGACGGTCAGGGAGAGAAACATGACGGTGCCGTTGAGGAGGACGGCCAATTTTCCGCGACCCCTCGCGGCCCTGTGTATCAGGTAGGCGAAGGCTTGCAGCAGCAGCGCCACGCCGATCAATATCAAGCCCTCTTTCCAATCTTCCAACACGGCGTAGCGCGCGCCGCCGATAAACATGATGGCGCTGATGAAACGAATGATTATCACTACCAGCCGGCTATTCGCCCTGGTCAACTCGCCCATTGAAGCCTCCCGCGAGACGGGTTCCAACTGCACGACCTGCCGGATGACATCGGCGACGGCTGAGACGCTTCATCCGCAGGCTCACGAAGGGCCGAACGCCCCTCTTCATTGTCTCTCATCAACAAAAGCCGCCGCGTTTCGAGCGCGCTCAAAACTGTTTCCGGCTGTCCAGAAGAATCGTGACGGGGCCGTCGTTGACAAGCTCGACCTTCATCATGCGGCGGAAGCTGCCGGTCTCGACGCGCGCGACGCTGCGGCGGGCCTCGGCGACGAAGAACTCGTAGAGCGGCTCGGCCACTTCGGGCGGCGCGGCCTCGATCCAGGATGGCCGCCGGCCCCGCCGCACGTCGCCGTAGAGCGTGAACTGCGAGACGACCAGAAGCGCGCCGCCCGACTCGACGACCGAGCGATTCATGCGCCCCTCCTCGTCGTCGAAGATGCGCAACGCGACGGTCTTCTCGACGAGGTAGCGCGCGTCCCCTTCGGTGTCGTCGCGCGCGATGCCGAGCAGCACGACGAGGCCCGGCCCCGTCTCGCCGACCGTCTTGTCTTCGACACTCACACGCGCGCGCGTCACGCGCTGAAGCACGGCCCTCATCAGTCACGTTTACTGTAAGACGAAGTTGTAGGTGATGATGCCCGACACCTTGACCGGCATGCCGGAGAGCGTCGTCGGCGTGAAGCGCGCGCCGCGCGCCGCCGCAACCGCGGCCTTCGCGAGTATGGGGTGGCCGCAGACCGCATCGGCCTCGACGACCTTCCCCGTCTCGTCCACGATTATCTTCACGACCACAATCCCCATGACCCTCTGCTGCTTCGCCTCCGGAGGATACTCCGGCGCGGGCTTCCTGATGGCGTGGCCGTTCAGCACGCCGCCCTGGACGACCGTGTCGTCCGCCTCGCCGCGTGCCGCGCGCTCCCTCTGCTGCTTCTCGTACTCCGCCGCCGCCTCCGGCTCCTCGAATCTCCAGGCGGCGTGGCCGACCTTGCCCGCCAGCTCCTTGTCGCTCACCCCGCTCAGGCCCATGAGCGGGCAGAAGTAACCCCTCAGCCTCTTCGCCATCAAGGGGTCGCGGCGGGGCGGCTCGCGTTCGAGGATCGAGACGGCCCGACCGAGGAAGGCGTGCGCCTGCTCCGCTTCGCCGCGGAGAATGTAGAGGTCTGTCAGGTTGAGGAGCGCGGGCACTACCAACGGGTCGTCAGCGCCGTGCAGCTTCTCCTTGATCGAGAGCGCGCGTTGCAGCAGCGGCCCGGCATCCTTGTAGTCGCGCGCGAAGAGACGCAGCACGCCGAGCTGCAAACGGATGTCCGCGGCGAGGTCGCTCTCCGCGCCGCCGCGCTTCTCCGTGACGGCGAGCGCGCGGTTGAAGAGCGTTTCGGCGTCGCCGTCCTTACCCTTCGCCGCGTAGATCGAGGCGAGGTTGTGGAGCGCATAGCCGACCAGAGCGTCGTCAGCGCCGAGCGCCCTCTCCCTGATCTCAAGCACGCGCTTCGCAAGCGGCAGGGCCTCGTCGTACTTGCCCTCGCGGTAGAGCCTCAAGACCTCGGCGTTGAGGCGCGCGGCCTCGGCCAGCTCGTCCGAAGCCCCCGCCTGTGCGTTCGTCTGCGCGGGACGGCCCGCGGCATTCTGTCCCGCGTTCTGCCCGGCGGCGTGGCCCGACGCGAGAAGCGCGAGACATACGAGAGCGAGGATTTTTCTCATCCGTCTTTCCCCTCCGGGGGAGGCTCGGCGTCACTTCTTCGGGGGGCGGCTCGGCCTGATCTCGACGCGGCTCGGAAGGCTTCGGTCGTCGTGGCCGAGCAGACCGATGACGACGCGCGCGATGTCTTCGGGCTGGAGCTGCCAGGCTTTCTCTTCGCTCACGGCGTCGCCGCCGAACTCCGTGTTGACCGAGCCGGGCATGACGTAGCTGACCTTGATGCGTTCGTGCCGGACTTCCTGCATGAGCGCCTCGCTGAAGCCGTTGAGGCCGAACTTCGAGGCGTTGTAGGCCGCCATCGAAGGGTGCGGGTTCGCGCCCGCCAGCGAAGAGATGTTGATGATGTAGCCGCCGCCGCGCCGCTTCATTTCGGGCAGAACAGCGCGGCAGCAGTGGAAGACGCCGAACAGGTTCGTCTCCACGACAGCGCGGAACTCTTCCGCCGACGTCTCCTCGACCGGCTTGAAGAGACCGATGCCGGCGTTATTGACGAGCACGTCGACGCCGCCCAGCTCCTCGACCGCGTGCGCGACCAGCGCCTCGCACTCCTCATAGACGCGCACGTCGCACGCCGCGCCCGTCGCGCTCACTTCGCCCAAAGACTCAAGCTCGCGCACAGTCTGCTTCACCTCGTCAACGCTGCGCGCGCCGACGCACACGTTCAGCCCCTCGCGCGCCAGCGCCTCGGCAATCGCGCGCCCGATGCCGCGCGTGCCGCCCGTGACGATTGCCGACTTGCCTCTATAGTCCATCTCGGTTTCGTGCCGGCGAAGCCTTTCGCCGCGTCCTCTCTAAATCTTCTTCTCTCGACGCGCCCTCTTTAAATCTTCTTCCCGCGCCGCGATTAAATGTCGAAGTCTATGGCGTCGAGCTTCTCGGAAGCCTTCGGCTCGCCGCTCTTCACAGTGTGCTCGTGCTCGACCTTGCGCGAGAAGCGCCCGAACACCGTGTACCAGAGGCAGGGCAGGCCGACCGTTATCAGTGCCGTGAAAGCGCTCTTTTGCGAGGGCGCGTCGGCGGAGCCGCCCGCGAAGAAGAGTGCGTCAACGGCGTAAGCGAGGCACGCGCAGAAGACGATGGCGGTCACGCAGCGCACGGCCCACTTGAACCGCCACGGGTCGAAGAGCGCAAGGAGAAAGGCGAGGAGCAGCGCCTCGACCAGCGCGACCGAGAGAAAGGCCGCGGCCGTCCAGCGCGTGATGAAGAAGGGCAGGCCGACGACGCACAGGATGAGCACCGGCGCGAGCGACCAGAAGATGAAGCGGCTGCCGCCGAACAGGGTCTTCCCGAACTGGCTCATGAAATCTTCCCGAACCGGCTCATAAAAAATCGCGGACGCCTGCCTTCGACGAAGAGAGCGCCGCCTTACTCCTTCAGCTTCGCCCTCAGAAGCTCACCCGCGACCTTCGGGTTCGCCTTCCCTTTGGAAGCCTTCATCACCTGGCCGACGAAGAAGCCGAAGAGCGCCTCCTTGCCGGCGCGGTAGGCGGCGAGCTGTTCGAGGTTCGAGGCGAGGACATCGGTCACGATCTTTTCAATCTCGGCGGCGTCGCTCAACTGCGCCAGCCCCTGCTCTTCGATGACCTGCGAAGCGCCCTTGCCCGTCCTGAACATCTCGACCAGCACGTCCTTGCCCTGCTTGCCGCTGATGCGTCCGTCTTCGACGGCGCGGACGAGCGCACCGAGTTCTTCGGGCGAGACGGGCGAGTCTTCCGGCGAGACGCCCGCCGCGTCGAGTTCTCTGAGCAGCTCGCCCTTGAGCCAGTTGGCCGCGCCGCGCGTCGTCGAGGCCGCGGCGGCGCGCTCGTAGAAGTCGGCGAGCGCGCGGTCGCGCGTCAGAAGCGAGGCGTCGTCGAACGAGAGGCTGTACTGCTCTGTGAACCTTTTGCGGCGCGCGTCCGGCAGCTCCGGCATCGTTTGGCGCACCTGCTCGACCCAGTCGGCTGTGACGGCGAGCGGCTGCAAGTCGGGTTCGGGGAAGTATCGGTAGTCGTGCGCCTCCTCCTTCGAGCGCATGACGCGCGTCGCGCCCGCGCGCTCGTCCCACAGACGCGTCTCCTGCGTGACCTGCCCACCCGACTCGATCAGCTCTATCTGCCGCTCGATCTCGAACTCGATGGCGCGCTGCATGAAGCGCACCGAGTTCAGGTTCTTCAGCTCGACCTTCGTGCCGAACTTCTCCTCGCCCGCGCGACGCACGGAGACGTTCGCCTCGCAGCGAAGGTTCCCCTTCTCCATGTCGGCTTCGCTTGCTCCGACCCACTGCAAGGCGCGTCGGACGTGGTTGACGTAGTCGTAAGCCTCCCAGGAGGTGCGGAAGTCGGGCTCGGTGACGATCTCGGCCAGAGGCGTGCCGGCGCGGTTGAGGTCGATGTAGGAGTAGCGCGCCGTCTCGGGCAAGCCTTCGTGCACGTTCTTGCCGGCGTCCTCTTCCAGGTGCAGGCGCGTGATGCGAACCTCCATCGGGCGCCACTCGCGCGCGTGGCCGCCCTCGTCGCGCTCGGCCGTCACAATCTCCAACCGCCCGTCTGCCGAGAACGGCCGGTCGTACTGCGAAATCTGGTAGCCCTTCGGCAGGTCCGGGTAGAAGTAGTTCTTGCGCGCGAAGATGGAGACCTCGTTGACGCGCAGGCCCAGGGCCAGAGC
>JALZHC010000195.1 GCA_030914105.1 Acidobacteriota bacterium | reverse complement strand
TGCGCTCGACGGCGTCCTCCTGCAAGGGCGCGAGCGGGGCCGAAGGGTCGCGCGCGAGTATCTGGCAGAGGCCGATGATGACGTTCAAAGGCGTCCGCAGCTCGTGGCTCATGTTGGCGACGAAGGCCGACTTCAGACGGTCGTGCTCGCGCAGGCGGTCGTAGGCGGCGAGCAGCTCATCGTGGCGGCGCACGTCGTCGGTGATGTCGCGGAAGACCGCGACGACTCCCTCGTTCAATCCGCTGTCGCCGACGAGCGGGGTGGCGCTGACGGAGACGACGCGCTCGCCGCCGTCGCGTTGCAGGAGCTTGCAGCGCTCGGCGGAGACGTGCTCGCCGCGCTCGCGCGCGCGTCCGATGGGCGTCTCGCCCGCCGCGATGATGTGGCCGTCAACGTCGCGCAGCTCCATGTCGGCGACGAGCGCGTGAACCCCGTCGCGGAACTCGCCCGGCTCGCGACCGAGGATGCGCGCCGCGGCGGGGTTGACTCGGTAGCGACCGTCTGCGTCCACGATGACGACGCCCTCGACCATCTGGTTGATGACGCTCGCCAGCTCCGCCGCGCGCGCCTTCTCCGCCGAGAAGGCCGCGGTCGCCAGACGCTCGGCGCGGACGCGCTTCGAGACCTCCGACAGGATGAGTATTAGATCGCCGCGCCCCTCACTTTGTTCCGTCACGGGCCAGGCGATCACGTCCCAGAACTTCTGCTCGTCGCGCCCGGCGGCGGCGGCGCGCGCCGACAGCTCAAGCGGCAGGCCGTACTCGACGAACGCACGGCGCGTGCGCCGCACGCCCTCGACTATTTCACTCAGGGCCGAGAGTCCGGCTGCCGCCTCGTAGATGCCGCGCCCGGTCAGCTCGGCGACCCCGCGTCCGCTCATCCTCGCAAACGCCGCGTTGACCTTGCGCACGACGAGCTTCGCGTCTAGGACGACGACGCCGAGCGGCAGGCTGTCGAGCACCTCGCCGATGAAGGCGCTTTGGCGCGCGACCGCCTCGAACTTGGCTTCGAGGCTCTCGGCCATCGTGTTGAAGCTGCTGGCGAGCGAGCCGACCTCGTCGTCCGTCTCGACGCGCGCGCGCTCGTGCAGGTTCCCCTCACCGAGAGTGGAGGCCGACGCGGCCAGGCTCTGCAAAGGCTTCGTGAAGCGGCCCACGGCCCAGACGGCGAGCACGCAGGAGGCCGCGAGCGTCAGGCCCCACGCCAACGCGAGCAGCAGAATCGAGCGGCCCGCGGGCGAGCCTTCGGGCGCGGGCACGCCGACGGCCACGCTCCAGCCGGAAGGCTCCGCGCGCCCGACACCCGTCACGCGAATCGCGCCGTCGCCCCAACGCACGGTCTCGACTTTTTCGGGAATCACATCGGGCGCGAGGGCAGACGCGCCCGGCATCGGAAGGACTGTGCGTCCGCTCGCGTCGTAGACGGCGACCGCCGCCTGCGTGCCGCGCAGAGAGTGGCGCGTCAGTCGCGCGTAAAGCTCGCCGGCGTCCGCAGCCGAGAGTGTCTTCGCGTCGGAGGCCAGCTGCGGGTGCGACTCGACCCAGGATTCGAGCGCGATGGCCTCGCCCTCGGCCTCGACGCGCGCGATGGCCGCCGACTGCTCGGTCATGCCCTGCCGGTAGCTGTGCAACTGGTAGAGGCCGACGAGGAGCAGCGGCAGCGAGAGCGCGCCGAGCATGAGAAGCAGTTTGGTACGCACGCCGAGCGCGTTATGTAGCCTTACCGCACGCCTCATCACCCCGACCCCTCACTCACTTTTTGCGACGCCTGGGCGGCGGCCAGACCGACCCGCGGGTCGGGACGACGGGGCGCAGGCTCGCCGCGTAGACCAAAATCGCCTGCGCAATCAACTCGTCGCAGAAGAGCCGCGTGCGCCTGAGCGCCGCGCGCAACTCGCGCACGTCGCCTTCGACGACGAAAGGCCCTTCTTCCCAAAGAAACTCGCACAAAGCATCCCGTAAAAGCATCAACTCGCGTGCCACTTCGTCTATCAAAACGCCCTGCTGGAAGCGCGTCTGCGCCAGGCCCCGAAGGCGCGGCGCGGCCTGCGCGATCTCGTCGGCCCCTGCGCGCTCGTCGAGCAGGTAGCCAAGCTCGTCGAAGAGCTCCGGCAGGTGCTCGACCATCTCGCGCGCGGAGAGGATGGTCGCCAGGTCTGTGCGGCGCTCGGCGTAGACGTCGTCAACCCACGCGCGCGCGAACTGGTCGAGGTGCTGGCGGAAGAGTGAAGAGAAACGGCGCATCGGAAGCGTTCAGCATTCCGCGGTCAGCACTCTGCTTTCTCTTTTCGCGGAGCCTTCAGCTTTTCTTTCGTCACCCGACTACCGGAGCGGAAAGAAAGCTGAAAGCTGAGTGCTGACCGCTGAATGCTTCATTTCGTCAGACGGTTGAGAAGTTGCACGAGGTGGTCGAAGTCTATCGGCTTGGTGACGTACTCGTCGCAGCCGGCGGCCAGCGCCTCAGCGTGGAAGTCTGCGGAGTCGTGGGCCGAGACGGCGACGATGGGAACTTTCGAGAGTCCGTCCTGCTCGCGTATGCGTCGCGTGGCCGCCAGCCCGTCGAGCATCGGCAGGCTCAAGTCCATCAGGATGATTGCGGGGCGCTCGCGCCGCGCCGTCTCGACCGCCTGCTGGCCGTTGACGGCCTCGACCACGCGGTAGCCGCTCATCTCAAGGAGCCTGCGCATCATGAAGCGGTTGTCCTCGAAGTCCTCGACGACGAGGACGGTCAGGCGCGAATCCTTTTTCTCGTCCATGCCGGACTCACCTTCTCCCACGTTCAGACTTGAGACACTCATTCCGGCTGCTCCCACGTACTACTAGCAAACACTCAACTTTTTTGTTAAGATGCCGAATCGAAACGCAACACAAAAAACAAGGCCGCCTGGGCTTAATCCGTACATCACGCGAAGGCCCTTGAACTCTTCTGTCTGGCGGACTCGCTCCGTGCGGAAGGCTGCGGCAGAGACGATGAAGCCCTTAAAATCAGAGTTACAGGACGCCGAGACTCTACGCGAACTCGGCAGCGCGTCCGTGCAGATCGTGCACGACCTCAAAAACCAATTGAACGGTCTCAAACTCTATGCCACGTTCCTGCGCAAGCGCATGGAGAAGAGCGAGCGCCCCGCGGACGAGCTTGAGACCATCGCGAAGCTCATCGCGGGCCTGGAGCGCGCGGCCACCGACATGACGCTGCTCGTCCGCTACGGTCGCCCGCTCGAACTCCGCCGGCAGCCCGGCACAGACCTCGCGCGGCTCGCACGCGACGCGGCTGTCGGCGCGCGCTTCGAGGCGCAGGGCGGCCCGTACGTCGGCGACTTCGACCCGGACTTGCTCGCGGAAGCTTTGCAGAATATCACTGCCGGCGGACGCAGCGAAGCGCGGGCGGGCGAAGGCACGGCGGGCGCGGGCGAAGGCGCCTTGGAGGTTCGTCTGCGCGTGGAGCAGACGGCGGGCGGGCGCGTCGGCATAATCGAGTGGCGCGGCGTCTTCGCGCCCGGCGTCGTGGAAGACCCTTTCCGCGGTCTCGCCGGCGGCGCAGGGCTGCGGCTGGCGCTCGCCGCACGCGTCATACGCGCGCACGGCGGCGAGGTCTCGCACGAGAAGGGCGTGGCGCGCGCGCGGCTGCCGCTGGCGCGTTAGTGTTCTGAAGAAGCTGCCGCTGGCGCGTTAGTGTTTTGAAGACGAGGCTGTAGACCGGAACCCTTAATCCGCGTGGGCTGAAATCTCTCCTTATCGCCCGCTGCGGCCAAACTTTCACGGAGGAGAAAAAGTGGAACGTAAGGAAGTACGCATCCTGGTGGTTGACGACGAGCCGATGATGACCGACTCGCTCAAGCAGAACCTCGCCGAGGAGGGCTACACGGTGGACACCGCCTCGAACGGCGCGCAGGCCGTCGAGCTGTTCGACGGCAGCGGCCACCACATCGTCGTCTGCGACCTCCAACTGCCCGACAAAGAGATGAACGGGATGGACGTGCTCCGCCACATCAAGGAGACACGCCCTTCAACCGAGGTCATCGTCATGACCGGCTACGGCACGGTCGAGCGCGCGGTCGAGGCGACGAAGGCCGGCGCGTTCTGGTTCCTTGAGAAGCCGTTCGACTTCGAGGTGCTGCTGCCTCTGGTCGAGCGCGCGTTAGAGCGCCACGAGCTGATGACCGAGACCGAGACGATGCGCCGCCAGCTCTCGACGCGCACCGAGTACTTCAACATCATCGGCGCGTCGCGCCAGATGCAGCAGATTTACGAGACCATCGAGTCGGTCGCCAAGTCGGACGCCAACGTCCTCATCGTCGGCGAGTCGGGCACGGGCAAGGAGCTGATCGCCAACGCCATCCACTACAACTCGCTCCGCGCCAAGAAGCCTTTCATCAAGGTCAACTGTGCGGCGCTCCCCAAAGAGCTGATCGAGTCGGAGCTCTTCGGCCACACGAAGGGAGCCTTCACGGGCGCGCACGCAGACAAGGATGGACTCATCCAGCACGCCGAGGGCGGTTCGCTCCTCCTGGACGAGATCGCCGAGATGCCCGTCGAATTGCAGCCGAAGCTGCTGCGCGTCCTGCAGGAGCGCAGCTACCGCAAGCTCGGCTCGGAGAAGACCTACCCCGTAGACTTCCGCCTCATCACCTCGACGAACCGGCTGCCGGCCGACGCCATCCGCGACGGCCTGCTGCGCGACGACCTCTTCTACCGCATCTCGACCATCACGATTCACGTCCCCCCTTTGCGCGAGCGCTCCGAGGACATACAGCTCCTCGCCGAGCACTTCCTCAAGATGTACGCGCGCAAGTATCAGCGCCCGACCGCGAGCATCTCGCAGTCGGCCTACCAGCGTCTCTTCGGCCACGGCTGGCCCGGCAACGTGCGCGAGCTTCAGAACGTCATGGAGCGCGCGGTGCTGCTCGCCAAGAGCAACAAGATCGAGCCGGTTGACCTGCCCTTCGACAACGGGTCGCTCCCCGAAAAGAACGCGGCGGGCGCGAACTGGGACGTGCCGCCCAACATGACTCTGGAAGAGATCGAGAAGTTCGTCATCGAGCGCACGCTCCAGCGCACGGGCGGCAACAAGCAGGCCGCGGCCAACCTCCTCGGCATCTACCGCCCGCGCCTCTACTCGAAGATCAAAAAGTACAAGATAGACATCCCCGCGCTCATCGCTTCGTAATGTGCGCGGCCCGCGCACATAAAGCTCGGCCCGCCTCTTCCTGGCTTATAGGAGGCGGGCCGAACTTTTTTGGGAGAGTTTTGTTTCGGCGTTCAGGCGAGACGGCGCGTGCCGGTTGTCGCTTCACCCTTGGCGGCGGTGGTGATGACGATGGTGCATGCGGTGGTGGCGGTGATGCCTTCGGTGGTGGCGTCTGTTCTGCGCCGGGACGGCGGTCGCGGAGAACAGGAAGGCGGCCAACGCCAGGATGCTCACAATTTTCTTCATCGCTAATCCTCTCTTACGAAAGACTGGCAGAGCGTGGAACCTTTGTATCCCCGCGCAGGCCGCGTGTCAACGAATTTGCGGCGCGCACTCTTTCGGCCCGCCGTCCGTCTCATCCGACCGGCGGACTGCCGCGCCCTAATCCAACTGATAAGTGGCGACGCTCGTCGGCGTCTCGAAGCAGCGGACTTTGTAGACCTGCACGCGCTCGTCGCCGACGCGCGCGGAGACGCGCTCCAGAATGTAGCGCGCGAGGTTCTCAGCCGAAGGGTTCAGCTCCTCGTCGAACGGCGGAAGCTCGTTGATGTTCCGGTGGTCTAGATAGTTCACGACCTCGTCCGCCGCCGCCTTCAGCTCGACGAAGTCGACGAGCAGCCCCGTCTTGTTGAGCTCGCGCCCGCGCGCGTAGATTTCGATGCGGTAGTTGTGGCCGTGCAGGTTCTCGCACTTGCCCCGGTAGCCGCGAAGCTGGTGCGCGCTCGAAAAGTTGCGCTCGATCATCACCTCAAACATAGTTCAAAAGTTTAAGGTTCAAGGTTCAAAGTCGCAAGCCGTTGAGGCCTGCTCAAGTATCCGTTTCCTTCAAGCGGGTTCGTTAACTTTGGGCTTTGAACTTTAAACTTTGAACTCGGCCTCAAAGACGCGCGCCGCTTCGGAGAGGTCGGAGGTGACGCGGCAAGGCGGAAGGCTGGCGAGGAAGAGGCGACCGTAGGCGGCTGTGCGGAGGCGCGGGTCGAGGACGGCGAGCAGGCCGCGGTCGGTCGTCGAGCGGATGAGCCGGCCCAGGCCCTGCTTCAAGGTGATGATGGCCTGCGGCACGCTGTACTCGTAGAAGCTGGAGCCGCCCTGCTCCTCTATGAAGCGCTGGCGCGCGGCCACAATGGGGTCGGTCGGGACGGCAAACGGAAGCTTGTCAATGATGACGCACGACAACTGACGCCCGCGCACGTCCACGCCCTGCCAGAAGCTCGACGTGGCGAAGAGCACCGCATGCGGAGTGGCGCGGAAGCGTTCCAGCAGTCCGGCCTTCGACGCGCTGCCCTGCACGAAGCAGGGGAAGTCAACCTCGCGCGCGACGCGCTCGTAGAGCGCACGCATCCCGCTCAGAGAAGTCGAGAGCACGAAGGCGCGGCCACGCGAGATGTGTAGAAGCTCGATGACCTCTTCCGCCGCGCGCTCGATCCACTGAGGCGAGCGCGGCTCAGGCATCCGCGGCGGGAGATAAAGGACGGCCTGCTCCTCGTAGTTGTAGCCGGACTGCGCGACCAGCTCGTCGGTCTTCTCCGCCGAAGGGCCAGGGGAAGCG
>JALZHC010000773.1 GCA_030914105.1 Acidobacteriota bacterium | reverse complement strand
GAGCCGACCAGGTTCACGGCTCGGCCCTCGGCGTCGGCGAGCGCGTCGGCAACACGCCGATGGATCAACTGCTCGTCAACCTGAAGCTGATGGGCTGGATTGACAACGACCTCTCGCGCCTGCGCGAATACTGCGAGAAGGCCGCGGAGAGTTGCGGCTGGACGATACCCTTGAACTACCCCGTCTTCGGGCGCGACGCCTTCCGCACGGCGACGGGCGTCCACGCGGCGGCGGTCATCAAGAGCTTCCGCAAGGGCGACAACGAACTCGCAGACCTCGTCTACTCCGGCGTGCCCGCGCACCTCTTCGGCCTGAAGCAATCAATCGAGATCGGCCCGATGAGCGGCAAGTCGAACGTCCTCTACTGGCTCGAATCGCGCGGCCTCGAAGCCACAGACGAGCGCGTCCAACGCATCTACGAACGCGCCAAGAGCGCCCGCGGCGTGCTCAGCGAAGAAGAGGTCATGCAGTTGGTCTAGGGATGAGTGATGAGTGATAAGTGATAAGAGGCAGCGGCAGCCATTCTGATCACTCATCACTCATCACTTATCACTCATCACTTCTTATGTCCGTCCCCACCGTTACTCCGTTTGCGCCCGAAGAGGTCGTCCGCGGCCTCGCGGCGGCGGCGCGCGTGCGGCGCGCGTTCCGCTTTTTCGAGGAGAGGGCCGCGGAGTTCGACGACGAGCACGCGCGGATTTGTTCTACGCCAGCGCCGCCGTTCGGCGAGGCGGAGCGCGCCGAACATTTGCGCGCGCGCCTCGTTGAGTGCGGGCTTGAGGGCGCGCGCTTGGACGAGGCCGGCAACTGCGTGGCGCTCAGGCGCGGGCGCGCGGAGAGGCCGCTGCTGGTCTTGAGCGCGCATCTCGACACGGTCTTCCCCGCGGGGACTGACTTCACGGTGCGGCGCGACACATCGGGGCGCATGCACGCGCCGGGGATTGCGGACGACGGGTGCGGGCTGGCGGCGATAATGGCGCTGGCGCGTGCGTTGGAAGAGTGCGAGGTCGAGACGGCGGGGACGCTTCTGTTCGTCGGCACGGTGGGCGAGGAGGGCGAAGGGAACTTGCGCGGCGTGCGTCACCTTCTGACCGCGGGCGAGTGGGCGCGCCAGGTTGACGCCTTCATCAGCATTGACGGGCCGGGACTCGACCGCATCACTCACGCGGCGCTCGCCTCGCGGCGCTACCGCGTGCGCTGCCGCGGCGCGGGCGGACACTCGTGGGGCGACTTCGGGACGGCCAACCCCGTGCACGCGCTCGGTCGCTGCGTCGCGCGCCTGGCCGCCTACCCCGCGCCGAAGCGACCGCGCACGACCTTCAACGTCGGGCGCATCGAAGGCGGCTGCGGCGTCAACGTCATCCCGCGCGAGGCGTCGATGGACGTTGACCTGCGCTCGGAGTCGGCGGAAGAGTTGGCACGCTTGGACGCCTTCTTCCGGCGCGCGGCGCGCGAATCAGCCGAGGGCGAGAACCACGCGCGGCGCGGCGGCACTCCGCCGCTCGAACTCGAAGTGCGACTCATCGGCGATAGGCCCGGCGGGGAGACGCCGCCCACCTCGCCGCTTGTCCGCCTCGCCGTCGAGGCGACGCGCGCGCTCGACGCAGAGCCTTTCCTCGACTGCTCCTCGACCGACTCGAATATCGCCATCTCGCGCGGTCTGCCCGCCGTCACCGTCGGCGCGGGCGGCATCTCCGGCAACACGCACACGCTCGACGAGTGGTACGACCCGCGCGGACGCGACCTCGGCCTCAAGCGCGCGCTGCTCGTCGCGCTCGGCATTGTGAGTGTTTGCAATTGAGCTAAAAGTAAAGCTGTTATCTCTTAATTCGTCGCCGTATTTTCTCGGCAATATCGGAAGGTATCAATGTTTGCTTGCCAAAAAACTTAATACCTCTTGAACGTACCTGCCTGATAATTGTCGAGGTCGGAACTTTGAGTTCCTCGGCCAAATCTTTAATGCTAATTGCTGACTCTTTAACGGACGTATAGTCTCGTTCGATAGGAAGGGAACATATATCCCCCTCTTTCTTCTTTACTCTCAAGCGAAGAGATTGCTCACCCCGTCGCTTGAGTGATTCCGTAAGTTCTTCCCATCGCCTTACTGCACTGACCCATCTTCGTCCGCTGGTTTCAGTTTCTATATGCTCAGCACCATTCCGCGCCGCCACATTCTCTTTAGCGACTCTATCCCAGTTGAGCTTTGACATAAGGCGTCCATAAATAACAAAGCGGCGAATTGATGGATCACCTTCGCCGCTTTGTCTCTTGATAGAATGATCCGAGGCAACTGCTAGTTGACCGGGATGGTGACGACGGTCGAGCCGGGCTTGCCTGCGGGGAAGTGTTTGCCGCGTGCGATGCGGACGGCGGTCGAGCCGTAGGCTTCCGCGCCGGGCGTCGCGCCGGCGACCGAAGCCTGTGTGACGCGGCCCGCCTCGTCGTATGTGACCGTGACGCGGACGGACTTCGGGCCAGATGGAGTGGCCGGTGCCGGCTTGGCTGCGGCGGCGTCCGCGGGCTGTTCGTTGGCCTTCTGTGCGTCCTGCTCGCGCTTACGTCGCTCGCGTTCGCGCGCGTCGCGCTCGCGTCGCGCGGCGTCCGCCGCGGCGCTCGCGTCGGCGCTCTCAGGCGTCGCGGACTCAGGCGTCGCGTCCGCCGACGAGTTCGTCGCGGGGTCGGCGCTCGCGTCCGCCTGCGG
>JALZHC010000194.1 GCA_030914105.1 Acidobacteriota bacterium | reverse complement strand
CGACGGCCTCGTCCTCGGCCTCGCGCGGGCGCGAGCGCAGGAAGGTCTCATAAGCGCGCGGGTCGCTCGCGCCGCAGCCGGCGAGCGCGCGCTCGACGGGGCCGGGCAGCTCCGCGTGGACTATGAGCGGCACGTCGAGCCGCGCCAGCTCCCACATCGCGGGCCGAAGCTCGTCCGCCGTCACCGCCGGAAACTCTTCGACGCCCGAAGGGATGAGGAAGCATTTGAAGCCGACGACGCCCGCCTCGCGGAGCGGCGCGAGCTGTTGCAAGTTGCCGGGCACGACGCCGCCCCAGAAGGCTACGTCGACGCGGCACTGCCCCGCCGCCGCTTCGAGCTTCTGCCTGAGACCTTCGAGCGTGGTCGTCGGCGGGACGCTGTTGAGCGGCATGTCAACAATCGTCGTCGTGCCGCCCGCCGCCGCCGCGCGCGTCGCCGTCTTGAAGCCCTCCCAGCGCGTCCGGCCCGGCTCGTTCACGTGCACGTGCGAGTCCACGAGTCCGGGCAGCACGAGCGAGTCGCCTGCCTCTATGACCTCGCAGCCCGCGGGCGCGTCCTCGAACGCGCGCACGGCGCTGATGCGCCCGCCGCGCACGTGCACGGAGGCCGCGCGCACCTCTCCCGGCGTGACGACGCGCCGGGCGCGCACGACCATGTCGGGCGAAGGCATGGAGGGAACTTAAAACACAAGTCGGCGATTTTGGCAACAGAGCGGTTCGCGGGCGCGATAGCCCGCTCAGGCTGGCCGCCGCGAAAACGAAAGCGCACGCCGACGAGACAGACCGGCGTGCGCGTTCGCTTAATTTAGTTACTGCCTACTGACCGCTGACGAGGAACACGTCCCAGGCCCAGCGCCCGACCTTCGCGTGCTTCGCGTCCCAGACCTTCGCCCGGTAGCGGAAGCGGTTGCCGAACTCGTCCGTCCGCTTCGACTCCTTATAATCGAGTTCGATGGAGGCGACTCCGACTTCGGAGAGCGTGTGCAACTCGTCCGGTTGAGAGATGCCGTCGTGATTCTTATCCTGCCAGAGACGCAGGGACGAGAAGACGGCATCGCGGCTGTCAATAACGCCGTCTGAGTTGCCGCCCTGCTCCGGCTTGTCGAAAACGGCTAAAGCGAGGAACCCATTCGGCTCGACGCCAGGCGGCGGCTCAGGCTGTGTCGTAAAATTGCCGAACAACTCCCGCCCGTTCTCTATCAGGCCATTACCATTGCGGTCTAAGGCCAGCCACGCGTCGTCCGCCCCGGCTGCCGTCCAGGCCAGATGCTCTTTGATGCCGTTGCTGTTGAGGTCGAAAGAGACTCCTCCCGCGCCGTCCGTCAGTTGAAAGCCGTCCCCTGAGACATCGACGAGGATGGGAGATTGGGGGTTGACGCAGCAGCCATTTTCATCGCGGACGGATGGCCGCGTACACATGATGTCCGGGTCGCAGGGCGTGGGCGTCGGCGTCGGCGTCGGACAGCAGGAGCCGCCGTGCTTATCCGAGAGTTCGTACCCTTCGTCGGCGCAGACCTGCGGGCCGGACGGGTCCACTTTTTTGCAGCCGTCGGAGAATGTCGTATCAACCGGGCAGTCATTACAGTTCCATTGGCAACTCTCTAACGGGGTGCCGGGGTTGACGGTCTCCGGGACGCAGCAGTCGGCGGGCTTCGGCTCCGCAGGCGTGCAGGCATCGGGCGTCGGGGTGGGCGTCGGCGGCGGAGTCGGGTCTCCGATGTAACAAGTGGTGCCGAGGTCTCTTTGGTATTGGCAGGTTTGCGGCCCATTAAACACGGTGTCACATGGTTGGAAGTCGGTCTGAGTAAACCAACAGTGGGCAGAGTTGCCGCAGCCGCCCGCGGGTTGGATACTTGAAAATTGGGAGTTATTGTCGCACGGACAACTTGCAGGAGCCGGGTTTCCCCAGATGCAACCGGAAATGCTCTGACAGCCGCAGTCATCCGGCGGCGAGGCTAGAGCTACATCCGGCGGAGAAAATTTCGCCCGCAAGAGGCTTGCGGGCTGGAACGAGAAGAACGCTTTGATGAAGCCGCCGGAATCTGCCTTTATGCCCTCCGGGGGTGGGCTTGCAACCCCCGGAGCCCTCTTTCGGGCGGGTATCATTCGACGACCTCTTCCCCGGATTCTCATGCATGAGCCTCCCCTTTTGTCCCCGAAAGCTGGTGCCATCACCGAAGTTAACAACCTGCATCACTATCTCAATTTTCTTCGGGTCGTCCCACCTCTTATCCTCGTCTCGGAATCTCTCGAATCCCCTTACCTGATCTTCGGGAATCTTCAGCGTGACGCTTTCGCCCGGCAGAATCGGCACGTCGTCGGGTTCAACCGCGGTGTCCATTAACCCCAACTTCTTCCTCCCGTAGCTCATCCGAAAGGACACAGTGTGGCCCTCGATGAGAACATCCGGCATACCGATGATCATGTACAGATAGTAGATCGGTTTGTTACCCGTGTTCTTCACCTCCAGTTCCAGTTCTCGCGCCCAGTTCTTGTTCTTCAAGTCCTTGAGTGACTTTTCGTTCTTAACCTTCACCTTGATGGGCACGTGCTCCGGCACGGTGTTATCAATTTCCCTTTCATCAGGTGAGGTAGCTGAGTTTTCCTTCTGAGTTTTCGCGCCGCTCGCCGCGAATCCGAAAACGACGATGAACGAGGACAACACTAAGACAATCGCCGGGACGAGATTCTTTCGCTGAAGAAGCGTGCGGACTGCGTGAGCGTTCATGGCATTTCTCCGGTCGAGTACGGGTGAGATGGGCGAGGGCGGCTGCGACGAGACGAAGAGTATCCCCGCCTGCTTCATGTGTCAACGATTATTTCCCGGCAGGAACCATTCTCACCCTGCTTGCGGAAAGGCATCGGTGCGCCGTCAGGGAATCTGAAATCCAGGGGCTGATCGAGGTAAGGAGATTTTAACTGGGCTGATGAGACCGGCTGTTTCCAGAATGAGCCGTCCGCGAATCGGACTGCCTGCATGCCCATCCTTATGACGAATTTCCCGTTTAACTCCCCGCCCTTGGCTAAAGCCTTCAACAGCTTAGGCGGGTAGAGGGTTTTGATCTCAACGACTTGGGAGGAGTTCGGGGCGATGGAGGCGTTGGCGAACGGGAATTCGTCCTCCAGTAAAACCTTCTCCGGCTCGTTGAAATTGAATACCTCAATCCTCACCTGCACTAAGACGATGGTTTGGGAAGTCCTATTTTTGACCTGCACCCTCTTGATCTTATTTATACCTTGATACTTCCCGCCCCCGGAGACCAACTGGATGCCGCTCACGTAGGCTGGCACCGGGGTCATTCATCTGGTTATCATCGAGATGCATTGAGTATCCCCATGTACCAGAGGGCTTATCGTCCTTCGCCTTTAGGTCGTCATCGTTAAAATCTTTCTTCAGTTCTTCGTCCGACGGAACCGGGGGTTTCTGGCTGCTTGCTCCGCTTGTCGTGGCGGAAGACTTCACCGCGCTGACCATGAACCCAAAGACGGCAGCAACGATGAGTAAGAAGAAGAATGTGAAATGAACAACGTTCTGGCGGTTGAACATCGAGCGGAGTCGTTGAGTATTCACGATGTCTCTCCTGTCAAAGGCGGTCGTGAGTTCGTCAAATACCCGAGCGGGATGACGAAAGGGAGAAGCGCTTTCAACCGTGCGAGGTTAAGGTTGCCACCGATACCGCGCCGACTCAGCGAGAATCGGCAACATCATCGCTGATTGCCCGCAGGTCGAGGCGCAAGACCTCGGCCCCGCGCAATTCGTTGTCGGCTGCCCCGACCACGGAAACCTCCCGCCGCTGGGGTCGTAAACCAGCCGTGCTTTACCCAGGTGGCGTGTGCCGGCCTTCAGGAAGCGCCGCCACTCCCGCGACTGCTCGTTGTATATCCAGCCGTGAATGTAGATAGACGACGCAGAGTCGCTCGGCCATTCCGAGAGCGTGAAGAAGAGCTTGCGCCCGACGTAGTCCGCCTCCACCCACGCCGACGGGGCGGAAAGCCCTTCTTTATCTCCTCGATGGTCTTAGCGGAGTCGGCACAATCGCGGTCGCCCCGACCACCAAGGCTGTGAGGCTAGCTAGAAAGGTGCGTCGAGAATTCATAGAAGCGGTCTCATAAATAGCACTTGGGCAAAATCCTGATGCAGCCCAAGTGCACGAAGCCGAGGTAGTTCTCGTCAGAAAAGTCGAAGCGCATCGCGATGCGTCGGAAGTTCGTGAGCCACGAGAACAGCCGCTCGATCTTCCAGCGGCGGTGGAAGCGCCGCAACTTCCGCCCGTCCTGCGTGGCCGCTTTCTTCCTGTTCGACTTGTGCGGCGCAATCAAGACGCCACGCCGGGTGGAGTTCGTTGCGAGCTATTGACAGCGCGTGGAACATATACTTCCTTACAGATAGGTTTGCAAGCCTCTTCGTCACGCCCCCCGTGACGACAGTCACGCGAAAGGTGAGGGCGAGGCCCCGTCCTGCTAGAATGCTCCGGCTTGAAGTCCGGCGCGACCTTCGGCGCTCGCGCCGTCCCGCTATTGTTTTCAAGGAGAGAGATGAGAACGACGCTCAACGAAGATTCGACGCGCGAGACGCTCGCGCGCCTCGGCGCGGCCAACCGCGAGTTTGCGGCGCGCTATCCGGGCGAAAGCTTGCGCCGCCAGCCCGTCCACACCGTCTACGGCGGCGCACATCTGTTTAAGTCCGACTCCACGCCGCGGCTCGGCGCGCTGGCGTTGCGCGCGCTCGACGCTTACGCGCCGAACTTCGCGGCCTTCGCGCACGCGCTGGAGCTGCCCGGCGCGGACGAGCTGCCCGACTCGGTCGCGGACGACGCGGCCGTGCGCGCCGCAATCGAACGGGACGAGTCAGGCTTCCGTCGCGAGCATAAGGGCGTGTGGCTGGCGCACACGGTCTACGCGCGCGTCGTCGAGAAGCTCAGGCGCGAGGCGGTCGAGGACTTCCGCATAGACTTTGAGGATGGCTACGGCAACCGGCCCGACCTGGAGGAGGACGGCCACGCCGAGCTGGCCGCGCGCGAGGCCGCCGCAGGGATGAAGGCGGGCACGCTCCCGCCCTTCATAGGCATCCGCATCAAGCCCTTCACAGAAGAGCTGCACGCGCGCTCCATACGCACGCTCGACATCTTCCTCTCCACGCTGCTCGAAGAAACCGAAGGCCGCCTTGCCGCGGGCTTCGTTGTCACGCTCCCGAAGGTGACAGTCCCGGAACAGGTCTCTGCGCTCGCAGACCTCTTCGACGAGTTCGAGCGCTCAAACGGACTCGAAGCCGGCGCGCTCAAGCTAGAGCTGATGGTCGAGACGACGCAGGCCATCATCAACTGGCGGGGCGAGTCGAGCCTGCCGCTTCTGGTCGAGGCCGCGCGAGGCCGCTGCACGGCTGCGCACTTCGGCACGTACGACTACACTGCGAGCTGCCAGATCACGGCGGCTCATCAGCACATGACGCACCCGGCCTGCGACTTCGCGCGCCACGTGATGCAGGTCGCACTGGGCGGCACAGGCGTCTGGCTCTCCGACGGCGCGACCAACATCATGCCCGTGCCCGCGCACCGCCCGCCCGCGGGCGGCTCGCTCACGGAAGAGCAGGAGGAGGAGAACCGACGCACCGTGCACCGCGCCTGGCGCCTGCACTACGAGCACACGCAGCACTCGCTCACGAACGCCTTCTACCAGGGCTGGGACTTGCACCCGGCGCAACTGCCCACGCGCTACGCAGCCGTCTACACCTTCTTCCTCGAAAGCCTCGAAGCCGCCTCCGAACGGCTCAGCAACTTCGTCGAGAAGGCCGCGCGCGCCACGCTCGTCGGCGACGTGTTCGACGACGCCGCCACGGGCCAGGGCCTTCTCAACTACTTCCTGCGCGCCATCAACTGCGGGGCCGTCTCCGAGCAGGAGGCCGCGCGCCTCACGGGCCTGACGCGCGAAGAGTTCCGCTCCGGCTCGTTCGTCAGGATTCTGAAGAACCGGCAACACCTCTGATTGCGGAGTCAAGAGATTGAGTCATTGACTCAGCGGTTCATTCGTTCATTGAGGAATGGTTTGGCCTTCAATGAACCAATGAACCGATGGTTCAATGACTCAATCCGCAAGTGCGTCAAACAATCTCCACACTTTCTCCGCAACTCGCCCGCCTGCGTTGGTACTATCATTGCCTCTTCTCACGCAACCGGGTTTGGCTGTAAAAAAATAGTGCGTTAGGAGGTGAGCCATGTACTTCGTCAAGCGAGGCGGTACCGTGTATCACGTCCTTCGTGACCACAGGACGGGGGCCGCGCCGTGCGGCATCAGGCTGACCAGCCTGGAACTTTCGCTGTATAAAGCCGGGAAGCCGACGCCGCAGCTCTCCGCCGACCGGCCTTCGGACGTGCCGCTCTGTAAGCACTGCGAGAAGCGCCTTTAACGCGGGGCGCGCGCCTGAGCTATGTCCCGCGCGGCGGTGGCCGGCGTGGCAGTTTCAGATGCGGTGCGGGGCGCAAAAAAAATCCGTCGAGTCGTGCCACAAAACTCGCGGGCGCGGTGTTTATATTCTGTGAAATGAAAACGTCCGAACGGGAGGGCCAAATGCGTTCACTTCTTGCCGCCGCGCTGCTTTTCTGCCTCTGCCTCGACGCTTCCGCGCCCGCCGCCGCGCGCCAAGCGGACGCCGCGCGCCGCGCGCGCGAGCTTGCCGCCTCCTTCAACAAGAATAAGCACGAGATCAAAGAGAAGCGCGGCGTCCGCATGGAGAAGTTCAAGGA
>JALZHC010000772.1 GCA_030914105.1 Acidobacteriota bacterium | reverse complement strand
TTTGTGAACTGATCGAAGATGGGGAACCATGTCACGCCCGCGTTTGTCGTTTTCCAGATGCCGCCGGCGGGTGCTCCGAGATAGAACACGCCCGGCTGCCCTATAGCGCCGGTCACAGCCGAAACTCGTCCGCCGTGAAACGGGCCGATGTTGCGCCAGCGTAGACCGGCAAGGAGGTCGTCGCCGGAAGTCTCATTGCCCGCGACGAGAGAGCCGACTGCATAGGTTGAGCCGCGAGGGTCAACCGCCGCCTTAATCAGCGTGATTCCAACCACAGCGACAATAAACAGAACGCGGTAATTTGTTTTCATTTAGGGGTTGACTCCGGTTTGAGACACGCAGCCGGTAAGAACGCCGCGGTGATCGACAAGAACGGCAATGCGATCAAGAGCCGCTCGGCGCTCCCTATGAAACTTCGAGTCATGGTCTTAATGCGCTTCACGCCCGATGAAGACAGACCTTACTTCGTCGCTATCAGGCCGTGGCCTCCCCGGCCTGCGGTTGCGCACTTGCTCAAGGTCTTCACCGTAAGGGATGCAGGATAACATCATACCCTCCTTGCAGCTTGGAATCGAGCTTCCTCTTTCCAGGCATTGCGAAAAGTTCCCCAGTCGGTTGGGCGAAAGCCCGCAGGGAGCGCGGGCGCGGGCGCGTGCTTTCGCCCGGTTTTCTTTGAAAAAGGGGGGATTTCGTCCGCGCCGGCCCGGCACGTGTGTTGCTCAAAGGCTTGTGCGACAGGGGCAGGCCAGGCGGTTCCTGCAAGTGCCGAAGCGACGTGACGAAAGGTGAATCAGATCATGAAAGATATGCTGAAGAAAATTGCCATTAGTCTCTTCCTCCTCCCGCTCGTCGGCGGGCTGATGCTGAGCACGGCCACGACCGGGACGCGCGCGGCTGCCGACGACTTCGACGCCGCCGCCGTCTACAAGGCCAAGTGCGCGATGTGCCACACGGGCAACGCCGGAAAGTTCTTCGACCCGACGGGCAAGACCGACGACGTGCTGGCCGACACGATTCTCAAGGGCAAGAAGGGCGAGAAGCCGCCGTTCATGCCGGCCTTCTCCGAGAAGGGCATCAGCGCCGAACAGGCGAAGGCGCTCGTTACTTACATGAAGTCGCTCAAGCAGTAGCAGCAGAGCTCCGGCAGCGACCTGACCGCGCGGGCGGTTTCAGACAGTTGTTAAGTCTCCCCAACACGACCTCCTACGCACGTCAGGACACGGCCCCCAGCCTCCCACTGCGTAGGAGGTCTTTCCATTCACCCGAAAGGGGGTGAACAGATGAAGCGCCTGGCATCATTCCTTGTCATCACTCTCCTTCTTTCCGCATTCGCCTTCGTCACCTTCAAGGGACGCGACCTGACACGAACCGCGCAGGCACAAACCCCGCCGACGCAATCGACACAGACGCAATCGACACAGACGCAGGACAACTCGCCGACGCCGCCGCCGCCCGTCCAAACCCAGGCGGGCGCGCGCGAAGTCGTAGTGCCCAACCCCAACGGCTCGGTCGCCGCGCAGACCGGCGAGACGCGCGAAGTCAAACGCACGCTCCAGTGTCAGGGCTGCCATGGCCCCGGCACGACTCGGCCCTACCTCGCCGGCTCGCTCTTCCACACAGACGAGCACGCGGCCTACGACACAGGCTTCCACGCCAGGGCCATACAGGGCGGCCACCGCGCGGCCACCTGCATTGACTGTCACACGAAGGGCGGACGCGGCGACATGACGACCATGCTGCCGAAGTCCGACCCGAAGTCCATGATCGCCGCGGCCAACCTGACGCAGACCTGCGGCCAGTGCCACCCCGGCGCGGGCGAGAACTTCACCGCCGGCAAGGTTCACCTGAGCACGCCCGTCTCGCAGGACGCCGGAAGCGTCGGCGTCCGCTGGGTTCGACTCGTCTACCTGCCGCTCATCGTCTTCACCATCGGCGGCATGACCGCGCACAACGCTCTCGTCTGGCGCAAGAAGGCGGCGGCACGCATGCGTCAGGTGCCGCGCACCGTAACGCGCCTCACGACAAACCAGCGCGTGCAGCACTGGCTACTGCTTTCGAGCTTCATCGTGCTCGTCGTCACCGGCTTCGCGCTCGTCTACCCCGGAGCCTGGTACTACTACCTCGGCCTCGAAGCCGAGACGACGCGGCGGATGGTTCACCGAGTCGCGGCGGTCTTGATGATCGCCGTCGGCATCTACCACCTCTTCTACCTCGCTGTCGCGCGCGAGGGCCGGAGGTGGGTCTGGGACATCTGGCCGCGCTGGAAGGACGTCTTGGACGTCTGGCAGAACGTGCTCTACTACGCGGGCCTTCGGCGCGCGCGCCCGAAGATCGCGCGCTTCGGCTACGCCGAGAAGGCCGAGTATTGGGCCGTCATCTGGGGCACGATTGTCATGGGCCTGACGGGCCTGATGATCTGGTTCAAGATGGGCGCGTTCGGCTTCCTGCCGCGCTGGTGGATTGACATCGCCATCGCCGTACACTTCTACGAGGCCGTGCTGGCGACGCTCGCCATTCTGGTCTGGCACTTCTATCAAGTCATCTTCGACCCCGCAGTCTACCCCTTCAACTTCGCCTTCTACGACGGTCGCGTCTCCGAGGAGCTTTACAGAGAGGAGCACGAGCTGGCCTACGAGCAGTTGAAGAAAGAGGCGGCGGAGGCCGAGGCCGAAGAGGAGCGACCCGGCAAGCCGGGCGCGGGGCCGA
>JALZHC010000771.1 GCA_030914105.1 Acidobacteriota bacterium | reverse complement strand
GAGCAGAACCTCGAAGAGTACGTCGAGGAGGAGCGCGCGCCCGTCGTCACGGTCATGGGCCACGTTGACCACGGCAAGACCTCCTTGCTCGACGGCATCCGCGCCACCAACGTCGCCGCCGGAGAGGCCGGCGGCATCACGCAGCATATCGGCGCTTACAGCGTCAACGTCCCTTCCGCCGACAACCCTGAAGAGAAGCGGCGCGTCGTCTTCCTCGACACGCCCGGCCACGAGGCCTTCACGATGATGCGCGCGCGCGGCGCGAAGGCGACCGATGTGGTCGTGCTCGTCGTCGCGGCGGACGACGGAGTGATGCCGCAGACCGTCGAGGCCATCGAGCACGCGCGCGCCGCGCACGTGCCCATCGTCGTCGCGATTAACAAGATCGACAAGCCGGACGCAAATCCCGACCGCGTGCGTCAGGAACTCGCGGTGCAGGGCCTCCAGCCCGTCGAGTGGGGCGGCGACACCGAGATGGTTCCCGTCTCGGCGAAGAAGCGCGAGAACCTGGACACGCTTCTGGAAACCATCCTGCTCACCGCCGACATCCTGAGCCTGAAGGCCAGCCCGACGCGGCTCGCCTCCGGCGTCGTGCTCGAAGCCAAGCTCGACCGCGGTCGCGGCGCGGTCGCAACCGTCTTGGTGCAGCAGGGCACGCTACGCGTCGGCGACCCCTTCATCGTCGGCCAAATCTTCGGCAAGGTGCGCGCCATGTACAACGACCGCGGCGAGCACATCGACGAGGCCGGGCCGGCCACTCCGGTCGAGGTGCTCGGCCTTCAGGGCGTGCCGCAGGCGGGCGAGACCTTCCAGGTCGTCGCCGACATCACGAAGGCGCAGCAGATTTCGCATCAGCGCCAGATGGTCGCGCGCCAGCAGACGCTCGCGCAGACCACCAAGCGCGGCATCGAGGCTCTGGGCGAGGCGCAGGTCAAGGAGCTTTTGACCATCGTCAAGGCCGACGTGCAAGGCTCGGTCGAAGTCTTGAAGAGCACGCTCACGAAGCTCTCGACCGACACGGTCAAGGTTCGCGTCATACGCTCCGGCGTCGGCGCGATCACCGAGTCGGACGTGCTGCTCGCGGCGGCTTCGCAGACCGAGGCTTCGGGCCGCGCGGTCGTCATCATCGGCTTCAACGTCCGGCCCGAAACGCGCGCCGCCGAACTCGCACGCCAGGAGCACGTGGACATCCGCCTCCACTCGATCATCTACAAGGTCGAGGAGGAGATTCGCGCCGCGATGATCGGCATGCTCGACAAGATCGAGCAGGAGAAGATTCTCGGCAAGGCCGAAGTTCTCCAGACCTTCAAGGTGCCGAAGGTTGGCACCGTGGCCGGCTGCCGCGTCCTCGACGGCGTGATTCGCCGCAACACGCGCGCGCGCCTCATCAGAGACGGCGTCGTCGCGTGGGAGGGCGGCATCGCGTCACTTCGCCGCATGAAGGACGACGTGTCTGAAGTGCGCGAGGGCTACGAGTGCGGCATCGGCCTGGAGAACTTCAACGACGTGAAGGTCGGCGACCAGATCGAGTGCTACGTCATCGAGCAGGTCGCGGCGACGGAGCTGTAAAGCAGGTGTTGGGTTTTGGGTGCTGGGTGCTGGCAAGGCTTTCACCCAAAACCCAGAACCCGACACCCAGCACCCTTTTATGAGACGGCCGGAGCAGTTGGCGGAGTTGATTCGAGAGGAGGTCAGCCAGATCGTGGGCTACGAGCTGGACGACCCGCGCGTGGAGACGGTCGTGGTGACGGACGTGCGCGTCTCGGAGAACCTGAGAGACGCGAGCGTCTACGTGACCGCCGAAGGAACTGAAGGCGAGAAGACCGCCGCGATGAAGGCGCTTCAGCACGCCGCGCCTTACGTCCGCCGGCAGTTGAGTATCCTGCTCAACCTCAAGTACACTCCCGAACTTCATTTCGTCCGCGACACCGTCGAGGAGTCGGCGGTGCGCGTTGACGAGCTGCTCTCTGAGATCGAGAAAGAAAAGCGAGACCGGCCCGGCGACCAGGAAGAGGCCGGCGAAGAAAGAAAGGATGAAGGATGAAGGATGAAGGATGAAGGAAAGGCGAAGCCCTGATGGCTGCGCCTTCATCCTTCATCCTTCATCCTTCATCCTTGCTTTTGACATGCTCAACCAAGTAGTTGCGGTGATTGAGGCGAAGCGGCGCTTCGCCATCACCTCGCACATCCGCCCCGACGGCGACAGCCTCGGCTCATCGCTCGGACTCTTCTGGCTGCTGCGCGCGCTCGACAAGGACGCGGAGGTCATCATGCGCGACCCCGTGCCCCACGCCTACCAGAAGCTGCCGGGCGCGGACATGGTTCGCGTCACCCCGCGCGTCGACCGCCAGTACGACGCGGTTTTCGTCATCGAGTGCTCCGACATCACGCGCCCCGGCCTCATTGACCTCGAAAAGCAGTTCGTCGTCAACATCGACCACCACTCGACGACCGCGCTCTTCGGCGACATCAACTGGATCGACTCGACGGCCTCGGCGGTCGGCGAGATGATCTACAACCTCTGCAAGGCCATCGGGGTGCGCGTCACCAAAGAGATCGCCGAGTGCGTCTACACGGCCCTCATCACGGACACCGGCAGCTTCCACTACTCGAACACCTCGGAGCGCACCTTCAAGGTCGCCTCGGAGCTTGTGCGCGCAGGCGTCAAGCCCGCGAAGGTCTCGCAGGCCGTCTTCGGCAACTACC
>JALZHC010000015.1:12750-16342 GCA_030914105.1 Acidobacteriota bacterium | reverse complement strand
CAAGCAGTCCTTCTACCTCATCGAGCAGTTCATCCCCGGCGACATCTTCCACGTCGACTCCATCATCTCCGAGCGCGAGCCGGTGTTTACGGCCGTCAGCAAGTACGGCAAGCCGCCGATGGAGGTGGCGCACGGCGGCGGCGTCTTCATCACGCGCACAGTCTCGCGCCGCTCGGCCGACGCGCAGGCGCTCACCTCGCTCAACCACGAACTGCTGCGCACGCTCGGGCTCGTGCGCGGCGTCACGCACACCGAATTCATCAAGGCGACGGACGGCCGCTTCTACTTCCTGGAGACGGCGGCGCGCGTCGGCGGCGCCAACATCGCCGAGGTCGTCGAGGCCGCGACCGGCATCAACCTCTGGCGCGAGTGGGCGCGCATCGAGCTTGCGACCCTTGAGCGGCCTTACGCGCCGCCGCCCGCGCGCCGCGACTACGCCGGCATCGCCGTCTCGCTCGCGCGCCAGGAGTGGCCTGACACTTCCCAGTATGACGACCCCGAAATCGTTTTCCGCGTCCGCAAGCCCTGGCACGTCGGCCTCGTCGTGCGCTCGCCGGGCTACGCTCGCACGGTCGAGCTTCTGGAAGAGTACCGACGCCGCTTCGCCGAAGACTTCCTCGCCGTCGCGCCGCCGGAAGGGACGCCGGAGCAGCACCTTTGAGGATTGGTTAATTGGTTCATTGAGTCATTGGTTCATTGGTTCATCAGCTCATTTGACTCAATCCTTCAATGAATCAATGACTCAATGAACCAATGACTCAATCTCCCTCCGTCTACGGCCCCGTCAACTCCTGGCGCGTCGGGCGCTCGCTCGGCGTCGACCTGCTGTCGTTGAACTCGATCTGCTCGTTCCGCTGCGTCTACTGCCAGCTCGGTCGCATCAACGTCCACACCGCCGAGAGACGAGTTTACGTGCCGACCTGGAAGGTGCTCGAAGACTTGCGCGCGCGAGCGTGGCGCGACGCCGACATCATCACGCTCTCCGGGAGCGGCGAGCCGACGCTCGCGGCCAACCTGGGCGAGGTCGTCCGAGAGATTAAGAGAGTGACCGGCAAGCCCGTGCTCGTGCTGACGAACTCGGCGCACCTACGGGAAGCGCGCGTGCGGCGCGAGCTGTGCGAGGCCGACAAGGTCTTCTGTAAGCTCGACGCGGCGGACGAAGTGACGTTCCGTCGCGTCAACCGCCCGGTCGCCGGCGTTACTTTGCGCTCGACCGTCGAAGGCATCAGGCGTTTGCGCGAAGAGTACGCGGGCCACCTCGGCGTCCAGCTCATGCTGCTGCCGCCGGGCAAAGATCGGGCGTCGGAGTTCGCGCGGCTGCTCCGCACTTTGCGGCCCGACGAGGTGCAGTTGAACGCGCTGCGCCGCGCCGTCCCGCGCGCGTGGACAATCGACGCGCGCGGCGGCCACGCGACCGGCGAACGCGTGGGCGCGCGACTGAAGTCGCTCTCGGTCGAAGAGGCGGCAAAGTTCGAGGAAGAGCTGCGCCGTCTGACGGGTCTCAAAATCGTTTCCGCCTATCAACGCGGGCCTGAGTCTTGAGTGGGGAGTTGGCCGCGGAGGCACAGTTGCACAAGACCCGCCTCAGGGGTTACGCTCCCAATGCGGTCAAGGCACTTCCTGCGGACGGGCTTCAGACACCGACAATCTGACGGCTGACTCGCGAAAGCCAAACCCCTGTCGAAAAACTAGGGAAGGAAAGTTTCATGTCACAGAATAACGAACACAAGTGGGTCTATCTTTTTGAAGAGGGCGACGGAGGCGAGCGCGCGCTGCTCGGCGGCAAGGGCGCGGGACTGGCCGACATGACGCGCGCGGGCCTGCCCGTCCCGCCCGGCTTCATCGTCACCACAGAAGCCTGCAACGCTTACTACACCGCCGGCAAGAATTTTCCCGAAGGGATGTGGGAGCAGGTCATCGAGGGGTTGCGCGCCGTCGAGGCGAAGACGGGCAAGGGTTTCGGCGACCCGGAAAATCCTCTGCTCGTCTCGGTGCGTTCGGGCGCGCCCTTCTCGATGCCGGGCATGATGGACACGGTCTTGAACCTCGGCCTCAACGAGCAGACCGTCCAGGGACTCGCCACGCAGACCGGCGACCTCCGCTTCGCTCTCGACGCTTACCGGCGCTTCGCCACACTCTTCGGCGAGATCGTGATGGGCGTCGCCCACGAGAAGTTCGAGCGCGTGATGGAGCGCTACAAGGCGCAGACCGAGGGCGGACGCGACACAGACCTCTCCTCCGAACAACTCCGAGACATCATCGCCGCGCAGAAGCAGATCATCTTCTCCGACCAATCGGGCCTCGCCATCCCGGAAGACCCTTACGAGCAGCTCCGCGTCGCCATCGCCGCCGTCTTCAACTCGTGGATGGGCCGGAGAGCGTGCGACTACCGCAGAGTCAACCGCATCCCCGACGACCTCGGCACGGCGGTCAACGTGCAGGCGATGGTCTTCGGCAACATGGGGGCCGAGTCGGGCACGGGCGTGGCTTTCACGCGCAACCCCTCGACCGGCGAGAAGAAGCTCTACGGCGAATACCTTCTGAACGCGCAGGGCGAGGACGTGGTCGCTGGCATCAGAACGCCGCAGCCCATCACGCAACTACAGGAAGAACTCCCGACGGTCTTCGAGCAGTTCCGTAACATCGTCGAGCTGCTTGAGAAGCACTACCGAGACATGCAGGACGTGGAGTTCACAATCGAGCGCGGGCGGCTCTTCATGCTCCAGACGCGCACGGGCAAGCGCACGGGCGCGGCCTCAGTCCGCGTGGCCGTGGACATGGTTCACGAGGGCTTGATTGACAAGGCGACCGCCGTGCGGCGCGTCACGCCCGAACAGCTCGACCAGCTTCTGCACCCGACGGTTGACCCCGACGCCGACGCGAAGGTCGTCGCTAAAGGCTTGCCCGCAAGCCCCGGCGCGGCGCAAGGTAAGGTCGTCTTCGACCCGGACGAGGCCGAAGAGCTGGCGCGCGGCGGCGAGCGCGTCGTGTTGGTGCGGCAGGAGACGAGTCCCGACGACTTTCACGGCATGGTCGCCGCGCAGGCCATCGTCACCGCGCGCGGCGGCATGACGAGCCACGCGGCTGTGGTCGCGCGCGGCATGGGCAAGTCGTGCGTCTGCGGCGCGTCGGTGCTTAACATCGACTACGGCCAGCAGCAGTTCAACGTCAACGGCCTCGTCGTCCCCAAAGGCGAGTGGATTACCGTTGACGGCTCGACAGGACGTGTCTTCCTCGGACAAGTCCCCACGGTGCAGCCCACTCTCGGCGACGACTTCCGCGAGCTGATGACCTGGGCCGACGAGTTCCGACGCCTGCGCGTGCGCGCTAACGCAGACACGCCGCGCGACGCGCAGGTCGCGCGCGACTTCGGCGCGGAGGGCGTGGGCCTGTGCCGCACCGAGCACATGTTCTTCGGCGACGAGCGCCTCGCCGCGATGCGCGAGATGATTCTGGCCGACGGCGTGGGCGCGCGCGAGAAGGCGCTCGAAAGACTCTTGCCGCTCCAGCGCAAAGACTTCGTCGGCATCTTCAAGGCGATGGAAGGTCTGCCCGTTACCATTCGCCTGCTCGACCCGCCGCTCCACGAGTT
>JALZHC010000015.1:0-12740 GCA_030914105.1 Acidobacteriota bacterium | reverse complement strand
CGAGCATCCGCGACATGGACAGGACGCTCGACGAGATTGACGGCAAGCGCCGACTCCTCCAACAGGTCGAGCGCCTCCACGAGGCCAACCCGATGCTCGGCCACCGCGGCTGCCGCCTCGGTCTCATCTACCCGGAGGTCACGCGCATGCAGGTGCGCGCCATCTTCGAGGCCGCCTGCGAGGTGCAGGGCGAGGGCGTCGAGGTCAAGCCCGAAATCATGGTGCCTCTGGTTTCGACCGCCGAGGAGCTGCGCAACCAGGCCGAGCTGATTCACGAGGTCGCGCGCCAGGTGACGGGCGAGCACGGCATGGATGTCGCCTACGCGGTCGGCACGATGATCGAGCTTCCGCGCGCGGCCCTGACCGCCGACCAGATCGCCGAGCACGCAGACTTCTTCTCCTTCGGCACGAACGACCTGACGCAGACGACCTTCGGGCTGTCGCGCGACGATTCGGGCCGCTTCCTCTCGAAGTACGTCGAGGTGAAGATTCTGCCCGACGACCCGTTCCAGGTCTTAGACCGCGAAGGCGTCGGCCAGCTCGTCCGCATCGGCACGGAGCGTGGGCGCTCCGTGAAGCCTGGCCTCAAGGTCGGCATCTGCGGCGAGCACGGCGGCGAGCCGCGCTCGATAGCCTTCTGCCACATGATTGGCCTCGACTACGTCTCCTGCTCCCCGTTCCGCGTGCCCGTCGCGCGCCTTGCCGCCGCGCAGGCCTCGCTGGAGATGCAGGATGGCTCGGTCGCGGCTGACAAATAACCCCGACCGGCGCTAAATCCGGAAGGATAATTGACAGGGATAGACAGGATGGACAGGATTAAGACTTCAATTTCTTATCCTGTCCATCCTGTCTATCCCTCTTAAATTTTCTGCGGCTGATGAGAGAGCGCGCGATTGCCGAGTACCACGAGCTTCTGGCGGCGGATGAAGGTCTGACCGCGGAGTTGTTCGCGCGCCTGAAGCAGGCGATGCGTGTGCGGCGGCTGCTCTACGGCGGGCGCGAGTTGGGCGTGGCGCTGAGGCCGCACCTTCTCGCGCGCGCGCAGTACGAGCGGCTCGTGCGCGTCTCGGAAGTGCTGGCCGGCGCGTTCGAGAAGATTCTCGCGGCGATGCTGGAAGAGCCTCATCTTCTGGCGCGCGTCGGACTCACGGAGCTGGAGACGAGGCTCGCGCTCATCGAGCCGGGCTACCGTTGTCCGGCGGTAACGACGCGCCTTGACGCCTTCATGAGCGGCGACGAGATCAAGTTCGTCGAGTACAACGCCGAGAACCCTTCGAGCCTGACCGACCAGGCCGGACTCAACGAGGTTCTGTTCGAGGTGCCGGCCATGCGCAGGTTCGCCGAGCGTTACAGGCTCCGGCAGTTCGACCCGGCGGCGGCGCTGCTCGCGTCGCTCCTCGAAACCTTCCGTGAGTGGGGCGGGCAAGGCAGCCCGAACGTCGCCATCGTTGACTGGGACGACCTGCCGACCGCAGACGAGTTCGCCCTCTTGAGAAATTACTTCGTCGGTCGAGGCGTGCCCGCGGTCGTCTGCTCGCCCGACGAGCTTGAGTACGCGGATGGGAGCTTACGGCGCGGCGACTTCCGAGTTGACCTCGTCTACAAGCGCATCATCATCCACGAACTCGCCGTGCGCTGCGGCGAGAGCCACCCGCTACTGCGCGCCTACGCGGAGCGCGCCGTCTGCCTCGTCAACAGCTTCCGCTGTAAGCCCATCCACAAGAAGGCCGCGTTCGCGCTCCTGACCGGCGAGGAAGGCGCGCGCCGGCTCAGCCCGGAAGAGAAGGAAGTCGTCAGCGAGTGCGTGCCCTGGACGCGACGCGTCGAGGAGTGCCGGACGACGCGCGCGGGCCGGCGTGTTGACCTCGTCGAGCACGTGCGGCGCGAGCGCGCCTCCTTCGTCATGAAGCCGAACGACGACTACGGCGGGCGGGGCTTAATCTTCGGCGCGCGCTCAAGTGAGTCGGAGTGGGACGAGGCGATTGCGCGCGCGCTCGCAGAGGACTACGTCGTGCAGGAGGCGATTGAGCTGCGCACCGAAGAGTTCCCCGTCTTCGGCGAGGGCGGCTGGTCTCTCCAGCCGATGTACGCGGACACGAACCCTTTCCTCTTCTGCGGTCGCGTCTGCGGCGCGATGGTTCGACTCTCCGGCTCGCCCGTCGTCAACGTCACTTCGGGCGGCGGCGAGACAGGCTTCTTCGTCATCGA
This sequence comes from Acidobacteriota bacterium, assembly GCA_030914105.1. Taxonomy (GTDB): domain Bacteria; phylum Acidobacteriota; class Blastocatellia; order Pyrinomonadales; family Pyrinomonadaceae; genus QHXN01. The sequence continues at coordinate 10,532 of JALZHC010000015.1, read as the reverse complement.
GGGGCGCGTGGGGTAAGTCAAAAACGAAAGCTGCTCCGGGCGACGGCTGCGCGCTCCCGCCTACACTTTCTGCAGACTCATCATGATCCCTTTGCGCGGGTGGAGCGTGAAGGAGGCTTCGGGTTCGACCGCGTGGCCGGGCAGAAGGCGCAGGCGATACTTCTGCGCGACCGTGGCGAGGACGAGCTGCGCCTCCATGAGCGCGAAGTTGCTGCCGATGCAGACGCGCGAGCCGCCGCCGAAGGGGAAGTAGGCGAAGCGCGGGCGCGCGGCCAGTCCATCGGGCAAGAAGCGTTCGGGGCGGAAGCTTTCGGGGTCGTCCCAGAAGTCCGGGTGGCGCTGCGTGACGTAGGGCGAGAGGATGACTTCCGAACCGGCCTCGACGCGCCAGCCTCCGACCTCGTCGTCTTTAATCGCCCGCCGCCCGACGACCCACGCGGGCGGGTACAGGCGCAGCGCCTCTTCGACCACCATCAGAGTGTATTCGAGCCTCGGCAGGTCTTCAAAAGTCGGCGTGCGCCCGGCGAGCACTGCCGAGAGTTCGGCGCGAAGCTTTCGCTCGACCTCCTCGTGCCGCGAGAGCAAGTACCATGTCCAGGAGAGGGCGACCGCCGTTGTCTCGTGGCCGGCGGTCAGGATGGTCGCCGCCTCGTCGCGCAACTGCCGGTCGCTCATCTGCGCGCCCGTCTCCTCGTCGCGCGCGAGCATCAGCATCGAGAGGAGGTCGTCGGGGTTTGCGTCGGGCCGTCGGCGGTGCTCGGCGATAATCTGGTAGATGACCTGTTCGGCCTCGCGAATCGCCCGCCGGTAGATGCGGTTCGGGCGCGTGGGGACGCTGACGGGCAGCCTCAAGGGTTGCCACATGCGGCGCAGGAAGTGCGCGCGCGCGACCTCAAGCGAGCGACCGATCACGTCCATCCCGCCGCCAAGCTCCGTGCTGAAGAGCGTCAGGCCGACGATGCGCAGGGCCAGCCGCTTCATCTCCGCCGACACGTCGAGCGCCTGCCCGCTGCGCGCGTAGTCCTCCCAAACGTCGAGCATCTCGACGGTCGAGCCGGTCATGACGCGTGCGAGGCCCGCGAGGCGCTGGCGGTGGAAGGCGGGCTGGGCGAGACGCCGCTGCCGACGCCAGAAGTCGCCCTCGCTGACGAGCAGCCCTTCGCCGATTGAAGACCTCGTCTCGGCGTAGATTCTGCCCTTGAGATAATTCTGCTGGTTGGTCTGAAGGACGTGCTCGATGTCGCGCGGGTGAGAGAACAGGTAGGCCGTGAGCAGCCCTTTGAAGCGGACGGTGTGGCCGTATCGTCTGACGAGGTCGGAGAAGGTTCCGAGGGAGTCGCGGCGGAAGCGCGGCAACATACGGAAGAGCGCGAGGCCGCTCACGCCCGGAGCGATTCTTTGTGCGCCGCCGTCGGGCATCACTTTCAAGCCGCGGCGGCCTCGGTATCTGCCATGACTGCTGCTGCTCCCCGGGTGAGGAATCGCCCCGGCCTCATTGCTTCTCGGCGTTGCCGGCTGAAGGCTTGTAGACGTAGCCCGTGCGCGCACGCACCGCCACTCCGGGCACGCCGACCCGCACCTTAATTCGTCGCCGCTCGGTGCCCGGCCCCAAGTCCTTCGCGTAATAACCGATGCTGTACTGCTCTCGCAACTCCTGTGCGATGCGCGTAAACACCTCCTTCAAGTGATTCAGCGTGTCGGCGTAGAAGAAGCGCCCGCCGGTCTCGTCGGCCAGCGAGCGCAGGTAGCGGTTCGCGCGCGCATACGCTACGTCCAGGCGCTCACCACGCGCCGTCACCGCCTGGCCGCTGCCGTTCGCCCCGCCCTGCGAGAATGAGGACTGTAAGCCTTTCATCACGTCGTCGTAGGTGTTGTACTGAATCGCGTAGGCCATGGCGTCCAGCTCTTCGGCGCGGCGCAGTGTGCCTTGATAGGTCGCGGCGCGGCTCGCCGTGTCCACGCCGTCGGTGAAGAGCACGATGGCCTTGCGACCGCGGATGCGACTGAGGCGCTGGCGGATGATTGTGTCAACCGCGTCGTAGAGGCCCGTACCGCCGCCGCTTTGCGCGCGACTGATCGCGCTGGAGAGAGCGGGGCGGTCGCTGGTCGCTTCGGCCAGAATGGTAAAGCGTTTATCGAAGACCGCGACGATGACGCGGTCGTCGGGCCGCAACTGCTCGACGAAGGCGATGGCGGCGTCCTGAATGTCCTTCTGCTTGAGCCTTGCCGAGTCGCTCATGTCGAGCAGGAGCGCCACGGTGAAAGGCTTTTCGGCCCCCTCGAAATAGGCGATCTCCTGCTCGACGCCGTTCTCGAAGAGACGGAACTGTCCCTGACTGAGACCGGGGACGAATCTGCCCTGGCGGTCGAGAACGCCGACGGGGACGGTGACGAGTGACGTGCTGACTCTCACGACCTCGTCTTCCGTCGCTCTCTGCCCGGCGTCGCTCGGACGGCTCTGCGCCCGCGCGGACGACGAAGAGACGGCGACGAACAAAGCAAACGTCAGGGACAAGTGAAAGACTGAGACGGCGGACTTCCTCATAACGTTTCAACTCCTTGCCGCAGTCTGAAGCGCCTCCCGCACGGCCTTGGCGGCGAGCGCCGATTCAACTTTGCATGAAGGCGACTCTATGGCGCGAGTCACTTGCATGCCGTCGTTAGGCTGCGCGTGATAGAGGGCGAATCAAGCCGCTTTGACGGGGGCAACGGATAAAGATTTAACCAACTCGATAGCTTCTAAACACTCAGCCTTGGTTTTATATTGTTCGCTTGAAGTGGCGATCACTCGACCATTGGCAGAAACCAGATGCCAGCCCCATAGCCCTGAAGCATCTCTCGTAATTTCATAAGTGCCATGTTCCCCAACATACTCAATGCTCGAAGAAGGTTCAGGGATGGGTAGACCATCCTCCTTCAAACCTTCAATATGGAATTGAATCGCCTCTTCGATAAGAGTCAAGGCTTCCTCCCTCGTTTCGCCTACAGCGACACAACCAGGGAGATCAGGCACATATGCTCCAAAACTATTCTCGCCTTCTTCGATAATCACTGCGTAACGCATAATGTTTCTCACCTCACCATTACTTCAATCCTGCCTGCCTCAATATACTGTTAAGCGTTCCTGGAGGTACATCAACGCTCGGCTTGCCTGAAACCGTAACTGTTCCAAACTTGGTAGGATGCTTCAGTTGACGGTGACTGCCTTTCGTGCGCGCCAAATACCATCCATCCTTTTCGAGCAATTTAATGACCTCCTTAACCTTCATGTGAGAATATTATGATGAACTCTCTCCCAAAGGAAGCAGCATAACGCAGATTATACTGCACCTCTCGGCCTGACTACGTGATGAACGGATGAAAGGCCGAGTCATTCGGTCGAACCCGGCGAAGGGTTGCGAACGCTGAATGACTCGGCCTGATTGTGCGAACGAAAGCGAAGGCCGGGTGAGGCGGCGTGATTTTCAGATTGTCGCACGCCAGCGAACTCAGTCGCGGCTGGCGAACTCAGTTGCCTTCGAGCGTCCAGTTCCGGCCGGCGTGGCAGTCGGTGCACTTGAACCGTGAGAGGTCGCCAAGCTTGACCGGGTGCTCGAAGGCGCGCGTGTGCTTGTGGCAGACCGTGCAACTAATCCCAGAAAGGTCGCCGAGATTCACCGGATGCGTGAACTTGCCCTCCACGACCGCGACCTGCGCGCCGCCGTTCGTCTGGTCGAGCACCGTGTGGCAGATGTTGCACTCGTTGCGGATGACGCGACCGTCGGCGCTCTGGTGCTGGCCGTCGTGGCAGCGGAAGCAGCCCTGATAGTAGAAGTGGCTCAGGTTGTCCGGGTGCGTGCGCCAGTCCGTCTTCATTTCGGGGAAGAAGTATGTCTGGTAGACGCGCTGCACCTCTGCGACGGCGCTTCTGATGGCGTCTGACTTCTGCGCGTAAACTTCCGGGTAGTTCTCGCGGTAGAAGGCGTCGAGGTTCCGCGAGATGGCAGCGACGGCCTCTTCGGTCGTCGTGTAGCTCGCCGACAGAACTTCCACGGCCTGCCGCTTGACGAAGGGGAGCGACGCATCAATCTTCCCCGCCGTGAGCGAATTGTCCACGGCGCGGTCGGGCGGGACATAGATGTGTGAGGGGCGGTTGTGACAGTCGACGCAGTCCATCCGCCGCTGCGGCATCCCGGCGACCTGCTCCGGCGTGAGCTGAGAGCCTTCGAGCCTGTACTCGGTCACGCTTCCGTCCTTCGACCTCGCGCGCACCCAGGGGATGACCTGGCGCTGCTCGTCCGAGGAGGCGTAGGTGATCTCGTTGCCGATGTTCATGTGCCAGTGGATGCCCGCGACCGCGCCGGTCGCCGGGTCGCCGCCGCCCGTGTTGATGAGCATGCGGGTCTGTCTGAGTGTATTGCGCTCGTCGAAGGCGTAATGGTTGAAGACCTTGAGCTGCGCGCCGAAGAACTTGGCGGGCCAGTGGCATTGCTCGCAGGTCTCCTGCGCGGGCCGGAGGTTGTGCACGGGCGACTTGATGGGGCGCGGGTACTTGTTGAAGGTGACTGAGTAGAGCTGGTAAGCGCCGGATAACTTGGAGCGGACGTACCAGCCCGCGCCGGGGCCGACGTGGCATTCGACGCAACGCACGCGTGCGTGCGGGCTGGCCAGGTAGGCCGTGAACTCCGGCTTCATGACGGTGTGGCAGGTCTGGCCGCAGAACTGGACTGATTCGGTGTGCTCGAAGGCGCGGTAGCTGCCGAAGGCGCTCAGGAAGAGGAAGATGAAGAGGAGCAGGAGGAAGCCGGAGAAGACTCGACGCCTGTGCGGGTTGTTGAGGTCAAGGACGGGGAAGCGAGCGAACTGGCCGGGCGCGAGGCGTCGCCGCCTGCGCCGCTCCCAGAGCATTCCGAAGACGACGACGACGAGGCCGAAGCCCATCACCGTGGGGAAGAGGATGTAGGTGAAGATGCCGACGTAAGGGTTGTACCTTCCCTCGTTGCTGAAGAGGTCGAGCAGGAGCATGAGGGCGATGCTGACGAGGCCGGCGGCGGCGATGGCCGAGCCGGCGAAGCTGATGTAGTTGCGGAAGAGTCCGGGCACGGATTCTTCTGCGCCCTCCGCCGACACGTCCGCGGCGTCCTTCACTGACTCGTCCGCCGCGTCGTCCGCTGACTTGTCTGCCGCGTCCTTCGACGGCTCGTCCGACATGTCTTCCGACGCGCCCTCCGCCGACTCTGCACGCGCGTCCGTCCGCCCGCGCTCGCCCGTCTCTTTCCTTTCGTCTTCTCCCATTTTTCGTTGACCTGTTTCCTCGTCAGCTTCCTCCGGCCCGTTTCCTCTTCAGGCCGCGAGACTGCTCGCCGGCTGCTCGTTGCGCAGGACTCGTCCGTCAGTTTAAGCCGTGTGCGAGGATTTCAGGAGACTGTCTAATGCCGGGGAAGGTTTATCACAACCCTTGTCACGGAATCCAGGTTCACGGAATTCTGTCCGTTAACATTCGAGCCGGACGGGCCGCGACCTCACGCGCAGATGCGCGGAAACCTGCGCGCCCGCGGCGCGAAAAGAGGCTCGGCGCGCGGGCCTCTTGCGGCGCGGGACAGTTGAGTTATCATGCCGACAATCGGTCGAATTCGTGAAGCTCAAAATGAACCGGGGGTGAGGAATGGCGATTCTTGTGACGGGCGGGGCCGGCTACATTGGCAGCGTGATGGTCGAGCAGTTGATCGAGGCGGGCGAGCGCGCGGTCGTCCTCGACGACTTGTCGCGCGGCCACCGCGGCGCGGTTGACGAGTTCGTCCCTTTTTACGAAGGGCGCACGGGCGACCGCGAGCTGGTCGCGCGCCTCTGCCGCGAGCAGGAGGTGGAGGCCTGCATCCACTTCGCCGCGTTCGCATACGTCGGCGAGTCGGTCACAGACCCGAAGCTCTACTTCGAGCGCAACGTCTCGGACGGCATCGCGCTGCTCGACTCTCTGCTCGCCGCGGGCGTGCGCCGCTTCGTCTTCTCCTCGACCTGCGCGACCTACGGCGAGCCTGTGCGCGTGCCGATTGATGAAGGTCATCCTCAAGCGCCGACCAACCCCTACGGCTGGTCGAAGCTCTTCATGGAGAAGATTCTCGAATCATACGAACGCGCGTACAAACTGAAGTTCGTCGCGCTCCGCTACTTCAACGCTTCGGGCGCGACCCTTCGGCGCGGCGAGGATCACTCGCCGGAGTCGCACCTCATCCCGAACGTCCTCTCAGCCGCGCTGGGCCGCCTCCCGCAAGTCTCCGTCTTCGGCGGCGACTACCCGACGCCCGACGGCACGGCCATACGCGACTACATACACGTCGCAGACCTCTGCTCCGCGCACACGCTTGCCCTCGAACACCTGCGCCGCGGCGGGCCGTCGGACTTCATCAACCTCGGCAACGGCCATGGCTACTCCGTGTCGGAAGTGATCGAGACGGCGCGGCGCGTCACGGGCCGCGAGATTAAAACCGGGATGGAGCCGCGGCGCGCGGGCGACCCTTCGCGCCTCGTCGCCGACGCCTCGAAGGCTCGCTCAGTTCTGGGATGGCGCACGCAGTACCCAGACCTTGAGACGATCATCCGCACGGCCTGGGACTGGCACCAATCGCACCCCGAAGGTTACGCGGACGGGGGCGACGCGGGCGGTAGTTAGAACAAGCCGCGCGTCAGGCCGCGACCAGAGACCGTTCGTAGCGCTCGGCCAGGCGAAGGCGCTTCTCGTAGGTCTCACGCACGAGCGCAACGTCTTCGAGGAACTGCGGCAGTTCTTCCAAGAGAAGCGCCTGCGGGCCGTCAACGAGCGCGCGCTCCGGCGCAGGGTGGAAGTCAACGAGGATCATGTTCGCGCCCGCGACGATGCCCTGCGCGGTGGAGTGCATGATGTCGAGGATGCCGTCGGGGCAGCGCGCGCGCGAGCCGACCGAGTGCGAGGGGTCGATGCAGACGGGCATGCGCGTCAGGCGCTTGACGACCGGCACGTGCGCGAAGTCCACGAAGTTGCGGTGCGGCTCCCCGATGTTCGTCTTCATGCCGCGCAGCCCGAAGACGACCTTGCGGTTGCCCTCACTCGCCAGGTACTCGGCGGCGTTCAGAGACTCGTCGAGCGTGATGCCGAAGCCGCGCTTGAGCAGAACGGGGAACTCCTGCTGGCGGCCGACGAACTTCAACAGCTCGAAGTTCTGCGTATTGCGCGTGCCGATCTGGAGCATGACGCCCGCGGGGCTGCCCGTCAGCTCAAGCGCCGCGCGTATCTCGTCGATGTGCGACTCATGCGTGACCTCCAACGCGACGACGCGGATGCCGTACTTGCCGGCCAGCTCGAAGACATAAGGCAGGCACTTCTGGCCGTGGCCCTGAAAGGCGTAGGGAGAAGTGCGCGGCTTGTATGCCCCCATGCGCGTGCAGAGCTGTCCGTGGTCGCGGAGCGCACGCATCATCTGCTCGACGTGGGCGGGCGTGTCCACGGCGCACAAGCCCGCGAAGACGTTCAGGCTGTCCTGGCCGAAGCGCACGCCTTTGTAGTCGAAGTGGGTCGGGCGCTCGTCGCCTTTGTGCCGCCCGATGACGCGGTACTCTTCGGAGACGCGCACGGCGCGCTCGACGCAGGGCAGCGCCTTCATCTCGTTCAGAGAGAGCGCGGCGGTGTTACCGATCAGGTAGACCTCCGTCAGGCACTGCTCCGTGCCCTGCTCGCGGTGGACGCGCACGCTTATGTTTTGCAGGCGGGAGAGGTAGGCCATCAAGCTCTTGTAGGCTTCGCCCTCCGTGTCAACGTTCGGGGTCAGGATGAGAATCATAAACTTCCGTTAGTCCTCGATTCTTTTAAGCTTGCTCCGGTCTTCGGTTCTTCGGTTTCAGCGCGTCGCGCCGAAGGGTAGCAGCCCAGCAGGCGCACGCTCGCGGCTCTTTCGCGCAGCTCTTCCAGGGCGTCTGCCGTCCCCGCGTCGTCGAGCGCCACAGACAGGTCGAGGAAGAAGTGATACTCCCACGGCTCGCCTTTGACGGGTCGGCTCTCAATCTTGAGCAAGTCGATACGGCGGCGCGCGAAAGGTTCGAGCGCGGCGTGGAGCGCGCCGGGCTTGTGCCGAAGCTTCAGGACGAGCGAGAGCTTGTCCGCGCCGTTCGATAGTTTGTGCGCGACGCCGGAGAGCTTGCACGAGACCTCGTCCGCGCCGGGCGCGAGCAGGAGGAAGCGCGTGTAGTTCTCTGCATCGTCCTCGACGCCTTCGAGCAGAACCTGGCCGCCGTAGATTTCCGCGGCGCGTCGGCCCGCGATGGCCGCGCGCGCCGGGTCGCCGCGTTTGATTACTTGAGCCACGCTGCCCGCGGTGTCGTCCGCGACGATGCGGCGCACGGAGGGCCGCGCGGCGAAGAAGCGCTCACACTGAGCGAGGGCCACAGGGTGCGACTCGACCGCGCGGACGGAGTCGAGCGAAGAGCCTGGGCAGCCGATGAGGCAGTGGCGTATGGGGCGGACGACTTCGGCGACGATGTGAAGCGAGCTTTCCAGCAGGAGGTCGTAAGACCTTTGGACGGAGCCTGCGAGACTGTTCTCGACGGGCGCGAGCGCGAAGTCCGCCGCGCCCTCGCCGACCGACGCGAAGAGCGACTCGAAGGTCGGGCGCGGCACGAGCACGATGGACTCGCCGAGCAGACGCACGGCGGCCTCCTCGCTGAAGGCCCCGCGCTCGCCCTGGAAGGCCACGCGCGGCGTTGAAGCGGTCGGCGCGTTCACGGCAGAGCCTCTTCCATTTGCGCGCCCGACCCTTCGGGCGCAGCGGCCTCAGACTCTTCGAGGGCGGCGGCCTCAGACGCTTTGAGTGACGCGGCCTCGGCCCGGCGCGACTCGTGGATGATGCGGCGGAAGAGTCTCGCGACCGCCGCGGAGTCGAGCGGGCCGGCGTTGGCGCGGCGCGCGCGCTCGACAACCTCGCGCTCGCGCGCGCCGTCCGTGACCGACAGCCCCGCGCTCCGCTTCGACTCGCCGACGCGGATGGCGAGCGTCGCACGCGCGTTTAAGAGTCGGAGCAGCTCCGCGTCAACCGCGTCAATCTCCGCACGCCAGTCTTCGATGGTCATAATCTTTAAAGCTCCTTCGGTCGAACTCACATCGGAACCCCGTTGGTGGAACTAACTTCGGAACTCTCGCCGTCTCTCGGAGCTTCAGCGGCCTCGCGCGCCGCCGAACCCGAACGCTAAAAGAGCCAGCCGCGGCTCCCTTCTCAGGAGGTCGCGGCTGGCTCGGAAAACTTTTTGCGCCGTCTAGCTCTTCAAGTCGTCGTCACACAGACTTGGCGCGCACGCTCCCGTCCTCGCCGCCCTCCACGAAGGAGAAGCGGTAGGTAAAGGAGAAATAAAAGAAGCGTGCGTGGCGCATCGTCTTGAAGCTTCGGCCCGCTCTCAGGCGGGGCGGGCAATGAAGACTATAGGCAAGCGGCAAAAAGAGTGTCAAGAATTTTCGGCTGACTGCCGGTAAAAAGATTTTATGGCCCGCTAAAAATAATCTATGGGCCGCCGGGAGCGCGCGGCCTCGCGGGGGAGGCACGCGCGCGCGCCGTTCAAGCGCGGAGGGCTAGAGCGCAGCCTCGCCGCGCTCGCCCGTGCGGATGCGGATCACGTCGTCCAAAGGCGTGACGAAGATTTTGCCGTCGCCGAACTTGCCCGTGCGCGCGGTCTTCGTGATGGCGGCGACGACCGCCTCCTCGATCTCGTCGGGGATGACGACCTCGACCTTAATCTTGGGCACGAACTCGATCTGGTACTCCGCGCCGCGGTAGGTCTCGGTGTGGCCGCGCTGCCGCCCGTAGCCCTGCACCTCGCCGATGGTCATCCCGACGACGTTCAACTCCTGCAAGGCGTTCTTCACCGCCTCCAGAAGGTGCGGCCTGACGATGGCTTCGACTTTCTTCATCCGGTCTCCTCAAGTTGTTTGTGTGCCGCCCGCGGGGCCGAGACGTGCGCGGAGAGCTTTTCCGCGAGCGCGTCCGCGGCGGCCTTCATCAGATTCTCGTCGAGCTTCCGCCCTTCGGCGTCCGTGACGTAGAAAACGTCGAGCGCGTCCGACTTCTCCGTGGCAATCTTCGCGCAGACGATGTCGAGGCGTTGGGAGACCAGCGCGCTCGCAATCTTGTAAGCGAGTCCCGGCTCGTCCGCCGCGTGAACCTCGATCATTGTGGCCGAGGGTGAGGCGTCGTTGTCGCAGGCGACGCGTGGGAGCGGCTTGCGGCGGCGCGCGTGCGCGAGGGCCGAGCGCCTGCGCGGCGCGTTCTTCGTGCGCCAGCGCTCGACCGACGCGGCCACGTCCGACTCGCCCGCGATGCCCGCGCCGAGCGCGCGCTCGATCCCTGCGTGCCGGTACTCTTCGACCGCCTGATGCGTGGCCGCCGCGCGCAACAGCAGCACGTCAACGGCGACGCCGTCCTCGCGCGTGTTCAGCTCGGCGCTCAGGATTTCGATGCCGTGCGCGGCGAGCGTGCCGGCGATGTCCGCGAAGAGGCCGTGGCGGTCGCGCGTGCAGACGGTCAACTCCGTGGACG
>JALZHC010000193.1 GCA_030914105.1 Acidobacteriota bacterium | reverse complement strand
GCGCTGCAACAGCCACCCGCGCCACAGGCTCTTCTTCGTCTGGCTCAGGGACGAGTACCGCCTGCGCGAACGCGAGGGCCGCGCGCTCGTCTTCGCGCCCGAACGCGGTCTCGACGCCGCCTGGGCAGAGGCGCGCGGCCTCTCGGTCTTGAGGACTGACATCGAGCCTGAGCGAGGCGTTGACCTGCTCGCGGACATCCAAAGACTCCCCTTCGCCGCAGACTCGTTCGACCTCGTCTGGTGCCACCACGTTCTGACGCAAATCCCGGACGACCGCGCGGCCATCTCAGAGCTGTTCAGAGTCCTGCGCCCTCGCGCGGGCGAGCTAATCATCTCCGTGCAGCAGGAGCGAGGCGCGCGGACGCGCGAGTTCGGGCGGGCCGACGGCAGGCATCTCGGTTTCTGGCGAACATACGGCGACGACTTCGCCGAGAGGCTTGAAGAGGGCGGCTTCGAGGTGCGGCCCGCGGACTACCGACCGCCGCCCGAAGAGGCGCGGCTGTACGGAATAGACCCGGACGAGGGCTTCTTCATCTGCACCAAGCCTGAAGGCTCCTGATCGCGCGCGGCGTTTGTGCGCCCGACGCGCGCACGCGCCGGCCCGTCACTCGCACCCACACGAGCGTCGCCCGCCTCCACGCTCACGTCGCCACTCGCGCGCGCGCGCAGCCTGCTGAAGAAGGCGCGCGCGCGTCCGTAGAGCCAGGTCACGCCGGAGACGCGCGCGGCGAAGGTCGCCACGTCGTCGTCGCCCGCGACGACGACGCGCCGCAGCCCGTAGAGGTCTGTGCGCGCGTCGTTGCCGCCGAGCGTGGACGTGAGCGCGCAGGAGTAGCCGAGCGCGCGCGCCGTCTCGCTGACGGCCTCCGAAGCCCTGCCGTAAGGGTAGGCGAGCGCCGGGCGCGCGTTGCCCGTGTGCTCGACGACGGCCTCGTAAGAGTCGCGCAGCTCGCGCTCGACCTCTTCGGGCGCGGCGCTCTTCAAGTCCATGTGCGTGTGGCTGTGCGAGCCGATCTCGATGCCGGGCATCGAGGCGAGCGCGCGAACTTCGGCCCAGGAGAGGCGCATGTAGTCGTCGGCCAGCGCCCACTCCTCGCCGGGGCGAAAGCCTTCGCGCTCTGCGGCGCACTTCGTGATGATGAAGGCCGTGGCCGAAAGTCCGCGCTCGACCAGAAGCGGCGCGACGACCGTGAGGAAGTTGCGCGTGCCGTCGTCGAAGGTGAGGACGACGGAGCGGTCTGGCAGGCGTCGGCCCTCGCGCCGCGCCGCGAGGTACTCGGCGAGCGGGATGACGCGGCAGTGGCGTTGCAGGTAGTCGAGGTGCGCGGCGAAGAGCGCGAGCGGCATGTGCAGCTTCAGCTCGTGCGGGATCGCCTGCGGCAGGCGCGTGACGCTGTGGTAGCAGAGGAAGACCGCCTGCCTTCTGTGGAACCAGCCGACAAGTCCGGTGACACCCGTCCCGTATAGGAGGGCGAAGAAGAGCTTCTTCATACGCTCGGCCCGAAACCGATTTTGGAAGATGAAGCGGGCGCTTTAGGGGACTGGGCGACCGCTCAAGGCAAAGAGAATCCAAATGCAACTCGACCAGCGCCGTGGCAAGCGGCGCGGCCTTTCCCGAGCGATTGGGATGGCGCGGAGCTTACTACAAATCCCGCCCGCCGCCAAATTTGTGGTAAAGAAATTTCCAGGGCTTGACGAAGAAATTTTAAGGGCACCGCGCCCTTGCCAGGCCCGATGCCCCTTTCAGTCCCAATGAAGAAGCTCAATTGGGTTGGAAGCCGCCGCGGCCCTCTTTGCCCGATGACCGCGATGACTAACCATAAGACGCCAAGGGCCGGCGAAAAGTTGGAAATTTTTTCGCCGCGGGAGAGCCGGCTCCCTCTGACCTCAGCTCACTGCTATTTCTTCCTGCTGGACGAGAGACGCTTCCGCTCGCGCAGGCGTCGGAGCATCTGCGGCGAGAGGAGGATGGCCTGGAGGAGCGAGCCGGTTGCGAAGCGGCGGGCGAGCGAGCGGAAGAGCGTGGTCGCGTTGGGCGTGTAGTTGAACCACCAGACATCCTGAAAGAGTGTGAGGCGGTTGACGTGGATGTGGTGCGGGGCGACCAGCTCCAGCAGGCCGAGGCGTCCGTGCGTGCGTCCCAATCCGCTCTGCTTGACGCCGCCCCAGGGCGTCTGCGCGATGCCGTGTGTGTAGAGGACTTCGTTGACCATGACGGTGCCGGCCTCGACGCGCGAGGCGACGCGGCGACCGCGCTGCAAGTCGCGCGTCCAGACGCTCGCGGTCAGTCCGAACCGGCTGTCGTTGGCGAGGGCGAGTGCCTCCGACTCGTCGCGGAAGGTCATTAAGGGGAGGACTGGGCCGAAGGTCTCCTCGCGCATGACGGCCATCGAGTGGTCAACGTCGGTGAGCACGGTCGGCTCGTGGAACGCGCCGCCGACCTTCAGCCCGCGCGCGCGCGCGCCGCCCGTGAGCACACGCGCGCCGCGAGAGACGGCGTCGCTGACGTGCTCTTCGACCGTGCGGAGTTGCCGCTCCGAAGACATCGCGCCGAGGTCTGTTCCCTCTTCGCTGCCGACCGCTTGCCGCAGCGCCTTCACCTTCTCGACGACGCGCGCGGTGAACTCTTCGGCGATAGATTCCTGAACGTAGCAGCGCTCGACCGAGGCGCAGGCCTGGCCGGAGTTGGCGAACGCGCCCCAGACCGCGGCGCTCGAAGCGGCGGAGAGGTCTGCGTCCTCGAAGACGAGCATCGGGTCTTTGCCGCCGAGTTCGAGCACGACCGGGATTAACTTTCGCGCCGCCGCCTCGGCCACGCGCCTGCCCGTGGCGACGCTGCCCGTGAACATGATCTTGTCAACGTCGGCCTCGACTACGCACCGGCCGGTCGAGCCGTCGCCGGTGACGACTTCAAGCACGCCCGCGGGCAGGCCGGCGCGCGCGAACACGTCGCCGATCTTGAGGCCGACGAGCGGCGTCAGCTCGCTCGGCTTGAGCACGACGGAGTTGCCGGCCATGAGCGCCATCACGACCTCGCCGAGGGGAATCGCCCAGGGGAAATTCCACGGCGAGATGACGGCGACGACGCCGAGCGGGCGGTACTCGATGAAGGACGAGCGCCCCATGAAGCGGTAGAGGCCGATGTCAATCTTTTCGGGCCGAAGCAGCCGCGCAGTTCTTCGCGCGAAGAACTGCATCAGGTCGAGCGTCGGCACGATCTCCATCGCGACGGCCTCCGCCGAAGGCTTGCCCGACTCGCGCGAGACGAGCGCGGCGATCTCCTCCAACTCTTCGAGCACGAGCGCGCGCGCGCGCATTACTACGCCGGCTCGCTCGCGGAAACCGAGAGCGCCCCAACCTTTCTGCGCCGCGCGGGCACGCTCGACGGCACGCGCCACGTCCTGCTCCGAGCCGAGCGGCACGCGCCCGATCTCTTCGCCCGTCGCCGGGTCGTATGAGACGACCTCGCGCGCGTGCGACGCTTCGGCGCGCGCTTCTTCAGCGCTGGCCTGTTGAATTTGAGAAGCCATCGTTTGCGTCCTCGCTTTCCGAGTCGCATTATCGTTCAGGCCGGGCGTTTGTGGGAAGCTCTTGGCGGGCGCAGCTTGGCTGTGCTCAATACTCAAGATTGAATCAACCTGACGCCGACCGCCGTCGCCTTCGCGTGTCCATAAAAATGGAACTAAATCCACCGCAAAACTGAAACTTAAAAGCTCGCGGCCCGTTAAATAGCGTGCAACTTCAGTTCTGAGAAGACCGCTAGCTCCTCGGACTGGCCTTTCGTTCTTAAGTCTAAGCAACAGTCAAAAAAAGATGGAGGGAAGCCAAGATGTCCAGCTCAAAGTTCCCCCTGGCATGTCTGCTCTTCGCCTGCCTTCTGGCCCCCGCGGCGCGCGTCGCGGCCCAAGGGGCGGGAGGCGCGCACGCCGCCAGGGCCGTGCAGGTTCCCGTCAAGGAGTACAAGCTCAAGAACGGGCTGCGCGTCATCTTGTCGGAGGATCACGCGGCCCCGACCTACTCGATTAACGTGATGTACAACGTCGGCTCGCGCGACGAGCGCAAGGGCCGCACGGGCTTTGCGCACCTCTTCGAGCACATGATGTTCCAAGGCTCGGAGAACGTCGGCAAGGGCGAGCACTTCATCCTCATCGACATGAACGGCGGCTCGATGAACGGCACGACCAACCAGGATCGCACCACCTACTTCGAGACTCTGCCGGCGAACCAGCTCGACCTCGGCCTCTACCTCGAAGCCGACCGCATGCGGAGCCTCGCCGTCACGCAAGCCAACCTCGACAACCAGCGCGAGGCCGTCAAAGAAGAGAAGCGGCTCGGCGTAGACAACCAGCCCTACGGCAAGACCTTCGAGACGCTCTTAGACACGGCCTACGACAACTTCGCCTATAAGCACACGACCATCGGCTCGATGGACGACCTCAACGCCGCCAGCATCCAGGACGTGACCGACTTCTTCCGAACCTACTACGCGCCCAACAACGCCGTGCTCACGCTCGTCGGCGACTTCCGTTCGGACGAGGCGCTGGCAAAAGTGAAGAAGTATTTCGAGTCGATCCCGTCGCAGCCCACGCCGCCCGCCCCGGACATGACCGAGCCGGAGCAGAAGTCGGAGCGCCGCGCGACGGTCGAGGACGCGTTTGCGCGCACGCCGCGCCTCGACATCGTCTACAAGATGCCGCAGGGCAACACGCCCGACTATTATGCCCTGAGCCTTCTGGGCCAGATACTCGCGGGCGGGCAGTCTTCGCGCCTCTACCAGAAGCTCGTCAAGGAGCGCGAGGTGGCGCAGGCGGTCGGCGGCGGCGCGCAGGAGCGGCGCGGCCCCTCGCTCTTCTCCTTCATCGTGCTGCCGCAGCCGGGCAAAGACCTCTCCGAGATTGAGAAGATGGTCTACGAGGAGGTCGAGCGCGTGAAGAACGAACCCGTCGCCGACTGGGAGCTTGAGAAGGTTCGGATGTCTCTGCGCCGCTCGCGCGCGCAGCAGCTCCAGAGCACGCTCTTCCGCGCGCTCCTCATCGGCCAGTACGCGACCTTCTACAACGATCCGAACCTCATCAACCAGATCGAGGCCAAGTACAACGCCGTCACCAAAGAAGACCTCCAGCGCGTCGCCCGCACCTACTTCAAAGACACGAGCCGGACGGTCGTCACCACCGTGCCGAAGCCGAAGCCGCCCGCGGGCCGGACGGGCGAGTAGAGGAGGAGGAGACCCACGATGAGAAACACGAAGACACTCAAATCAAGAATGCTCGCCGCCCTGCTCGTCGCGCTCTCGACGCTCGCGCCCGCGCATGTGCGCGTCGCGGCGCAGCAGCCCGCGGGCCAGGACAGCAAGGCCGTCTCGCGCAGCCACGTCGAGCGCAAGAACCGCGCGCCCGTCTCGAAGGAAGTGCTGCAAGTCAAACTGCCCAAACCCGTCGAGGCGACCTTAGACAACGGCCTCACGGTGCTCGTCCTCGAAGACCACCGCTTCCCCGTCGTTAACGTCTCGCTGACCATCACCGGCGCGGGGCCGATCCTTGAGCCTGCCGATAAGCCGGGCCTTTCGGTCATCACGGCGCAGATGCTGCGCGAGGGGACACGGACGCGCAACAGCCGGCAGATCGCCGAAGAGATCGACCGCCTCGGCGCGACGCTCGGAGCCTCGTCCGGCTTCGGCTCGACCGCCGCCTCTTTGAACGCGTCGGGGCTTTCCGACAACTTCGACCAGTGGTTCGCGCTCTTGACGGACGTGCTCCTCAATCCTTCTTTCCCCGCGGACGAGCTGGCGAAGCTCAAGGCGCGCACGAAGACCGCCCTGGTGCAGCAGCGCACGCAGCCCTCCTTCCTCGCCGAGGAACGCTTCCGCCAGGCCGTCTACGGCAAGCACCCGGCCTCCGTCTACTCGACCAACCCGCAGGCGCTCGACGCGCTCACGCCCGAGATGCTCGCCGCGTGGCACCGCGAACGCTACGTCCCGCAGAACGCCATCCTCGGCATCGCGGGCGACGTGAAGGCCCCGGAGGTGATTGCGAAGCTCAAGCAATGGCTCGGCGGCTGGAAGAAGACCGACTACAAGGTCGAGCTTCCGCCGAACCCGACGCCCGCGACCGCCGGCAAGATTTTCCTGATTGACCGCCCCGGCTCCGTCCAGTCAACCATCACGATGGGCAACATCGCGATTGACCGGCGCAGCCCCGACTACTTCGCCGTCAACGTGATGAACACAATCGTCGGCGGCGGCGGCTCGGCCCGCCTCTTCCTCAACCTGCGCGAGGAGAAGGGCTATACCTACGGCGTCTACAGCGGCTTCACGGCGC
Source organism: Acidobacteriota bacterium (assembly GCA_030914105.1). GTDB lineage: Bacteria > Acidobacteriota > Blastocatellia > Pyrinomonadales > Pyrinomonadaceae > QHXN01. The sequence goes on along the minus strand of JALZHC010000193.1, from coordinate 434 downwards.
TCAAATATCCGGGGCCGTGGTCTGCCGGCGGCGACGTGCGCACCGAAGTCACCGAAGGCGCGATGACCGAGTTCCTCAAAGAGCTGAACCGCATCCGCGACGAGAAGGTCGCCGCTGCGGAGCTTGAAGAGCAGAAGCGCTCCATCGTCGCCAGCTTCGCGCTCTCTCTGGAAAGCCCGGCGCAGCTCTTGAACTACGCCATCACGCGCAAGATTTACGACCTCCCGGCGGACTACTGGGAGACCTACCCCGCGCGCGTCATGGCCGTCACGGCCGAAGACGTGCAGCGCGTCGCGCGCCAGTACGTCAACCCGCAGACGCAGCAGGTCGTCGTCGTCGGCGACGCCAGCAAGATCAGGCCCGTGCTTGAGAAGTTCGGCGCGGTCGAGGTCTACGACGCCGAAGGCAAGCCCGCCCGCCAGATGACGACCACG
>JALZHC010000192.1 GCA_030914105.1 Acidobacteriota bacterium | reverse complement strand
GCTCTTATGCGGGCGTCAACTTCGCCGTCTCGACTCCGGTCAACCGCCAGCTCAACCTTATCTTCGCCGGGCAGACCGGCGCGTTCGAGCGCATGGAAGCGACCGCGCGCCTGCGCGCCGGCGAGCGTCATCGTTTGAGCGCCACGCTCGGCGGCGCGCGTCTGCCTCTGGCGCCGAAGAGTCAGGCGGACGAGGCGGGCGCGCGTCTCGGCTTCGTCTCCGCACGCCGCGCGGAGAAGCTCGAACAGATGTCGGTGCGCGCCATTGACGAGTGGGTCGTGAGGGACGGCGTGGTGCTCGTCGTCGGTCTCGACTACTCGCGCTTCTTCGGCGCGGGCGACGCGCATAGTCTGACGCCGCGCCTCGGTGTCCGCGTAGACGCCGACGCGCGCACGCGCTTTCAAGCCTCTTACGCGCCCGGCCCCGACGCGGGCGTGCGCGCCGACGGCGTCGAGTTCGAGGACGGGCAGACGGTCTTCAAGGAGAACGAAGGGCAGGCCGTGGCCTTCGTTGACGGTCGGGCCGTCATGGAGCGCAGCCATCGCCTTGAGTTCGGCGTCGAGCGCGTGCTCGACTCAAGCTCAAGCGTCGAGACCTCCGCCTTCTTCGACACGGTGAACGGTCGTGGCGTCGGCCTCCTGAGCGTGCCCGCTTCGGGGCTGACGCGCGCCGGCAGCGCAGAGCTTCTCAGCATCGCCAACCAGCAGGGCGGGGCGCAAGGTCTTCGCGTCGTCTACACGCGCCGCGTCGGCGAACACCTGAAGGCTTCCGCCGCTTACGCCTTCGGTCGCGGCCAGAAGCTCTCGGCGCAAGGCGCGGGCGCTGCGCCGGATCAGTTCTTCCGCGGGGCCTTCTTCCAGACCGCCGCCGCACAGCTCGACGCGAGCGTCCTCGAAGGGACTTCCGTTCGCACCATACTCCGCTTCTCGCCGCGCGCCTCGGTCTTCGCCATTGACCCGTTCGCCGGTCGGCTCGCCGTCTACGACCCTTCTCTGAGCATCCTCGTCACGCAGGAGCTTCCGAACTTCGGGCTGCCCGTGCGCGCCGAGGCGACCATTGACGCGCGCAACCTCTTCGACGTTCTGACGCGCGCCGAAGACGCCGACGGCGGCCAACTCACGCTCGGTGCGCTGCGCCGCTCTTTGCGCGGCGGGATTTCCGTCAGGTTCTAAAAGCCGCATGACTGCGGCCAAGGTGTGAAGCGGCGAAGCGTGAAGTCGCGGCCACCTCTTTTCAAAGCATAAGTCCCTGCGCTCTCTCGCCCACCGACCAGGAGACGCGGGGCTTTTGTGCATCGGGCGCGCATCCGAATTTTCGGAGGCGATACGAAAATCTGAATCGCCTCGGCGCGCGCGGGCGTGTCAACGGTTTGAAAACGTTAACGGCCCGCGGCGCATAATAGTGTGAAAGCGCGGGGCAATGCGGCGCGCGCAGGCTGAGAGGCGGCGCAGGGCGCGCGGGCCGAGGCGGGCCGGGGAAGTTGGAATACAGCTTGCTTCAAGACTTTTGATTTACACAGACTTCCGCGTCGCGGAAGTCTTCGTCCGGCAGGAGGCCGCAGGGGACGCCGCGGCGCTCCCGAACAGTTAAGACGAAGTCACGACTATCTTGTGAGACCGAGATGAAGGGTTCCGTGCTGACGACGAAGGGCTGGGCGCTGCTGATCGTGGCGGCGGTGCTCGTCGCCGCCGGCACTCTGAACTTCGCGCAGCGCCTCACGCACAAGTCGCCGCCCACGGACGGCGTCGAGTGGGCACAGACGCCGCAGGGCGTCGTCGCCGTGCGCGTTGACCCCGACTCCGCCGCGGGCCGCAAAGGGGTCTTCGGCATCATGCCGGGCGACCGGCTCGTCGGCATCAAGTTCGACGAGTCGCGCGGCGACGAAGTCACCACGGCCTCGGACGTGCAGGTCTACCTCGAAGAGGCGGGCACGGGAGGCCGCCTCATCTACGTCATCGAGCGCCGCACCGCGCCGGGCGAGGCCGCCTACTACGAGTGCGTCCTCGACGACCTCCAGCCGTCGCACAAGTGGACGACGCAGGGCGTGCTCGTCAACCTCATCGGCGTCCTCTACCTGCTCGTCGGCTTCTTCGTCTTCTTCAAGCAGGGCGGGCGCGCGCCCTTCGCGCTCCACTTCGCCACGCTCTGCCTCGTCGCCTTCGTCTTCCACTTCTACAAGCCCTACGGCGCTTACGAAGACTTAGACCTCGCCATCTACTTCCTCGACAACGCGGCGCTCGTCGTCTTCGCGCCCGTCTTTCTGCACTTCTGCGCCATCTACCCCGTGCGCTACCGGCTCTCGGAGCGCAGGCCCTGGCTCGTCTACCTCCTCTACGCGCCGCCGCTCGCGCTCGTCGCGCTGAACGCCGTCTACCTGCTCCCGTCGCTCTCGCCGCGCTTCAACCGCGTGGACGCCTTCTTCCCTGTCGACTTCAGCGCGCGTCTGTGGGCCGCGGAGCTGGCGTGCCTGACCATCGCGCTCGTCGCGGGCGCTAGTATTCTCGTCTACCGTTTCGTCAAGAGCGAGTCGGCGATTGTGCGGCAGCAGTTGAAATGGGTCGTGTGGGGTTCGGCGCTGGCGATTACGCCGTTCACGCTGCTCTACGCGTTCGAGTACCTGTCCGGCATCGGGTTTGCGGGCGGGATGCTCAGCGAGACGGCGCGGCGCTGGATGACGGACGCGGCCATCGTGCCGCTCGCGCTCATCCCGCTCACGTTCGGAAACTCGGTCGTGCGCTACCGCCTGATGGACGTGGACATGGTCGTGCGCCGCACGGCGGTCTACGCCCTGACGACTCTGGTCATCTCCGTGATGCTCGGCTCGGTCGTCTACGTCGCGGGCCTCTACGCCTTCGGCGGCGAGGTCATCACGCCGGGCGTCGTCTCGATGCGCGTCATCATCGCCGTCGCCGCGATGGCCGTCATCGTGATGACCGCCGCGCCCTTGAAGAACTTCCTGCAAGAGCGCACCGACCGCTTCTTCTACGGCGAGCGCTACGACCTGAGAGCCGGCCTGCTCGATTTCGGGCGCACGCTCTCGGCGACCACTTCGCTTGAGCCTCTGCTCGACGCGCTGGTGAGCCGTCTGCAACAGGTTCTGGGCGTCGAGCGCGTCGCCATCTTCGTCGAGGACGCGCGCTCTTCGAGCGCCTACCGTGTGGCGCGCGCCGCGGGGCTTTCGAACGAGGTCGTCATCCCGCCCGACTTCCGCGAGATGATCCGCACGCGCTCGGCCGAAGACGGCATCGTGCGCGCCGACGGCCTCGACCTCCCGCCGGAAACCAACGGCTTCGTCCGCCGCACGCTCCACTACTACGTCCCCTGCGTCGTACGCGGGCGGATGGTCGCCGTCATCGGATTGGGCCGCTCGACGGGCGGCGCGCTGCTCTCTTCGGAAGACCTCGAAATCCTGCGCACGGTCTCCGGCTACGTCGCCGTCGCCATCGAGAACAGCCTGCTCTACGAGGAGCAGAGGGAGCGAGCCGAAGAGCTTGCGCTCCTCAAAGAGTTCAACGAGTCCATCGTCGAGTCGATCAACGTCGGCATCCTGGCCGCGGACTCCGAAGGGCGCGTGACGGCCTGCAACTCTGCGCTCGAAGAGATGCTCGGCCTGCGCCGCGACGAGGCCACGGGTCGGAGAGTCGAAGACCTCTTCGCCGAAGACTTCGCCGAGACGCTCCGGCAAGTGCTCGGCGGCGCGGGCTGGGCCTTGCGCGAAGTCCGAAACATCTACAAGCTCCACACGGCGACGCGCCGTGGCCGCACGCTCATCCTCAACATCGCGCTCGCGCCGCTCAAGACCACCGGCAGCGAGACGCAGGGCGGCGTCCTCGTCGTCCTCGAAGACGTGACCTCGCGCGTCCGCCTCGAAGAGCAGTTGCAGCAGCGCGAGAAGCTCTCGTCAATCGGCCTGCTGGCCGCTGGCGTCGCCCACGAGATCAACACGCCGCTCACGGGCGTCTCCTCCTACACGCAGATGCTCCTCGGCATGCTCGCCGAGGCCGACCCGAAGCACGCACTCCTCCAGAAGATTCGGCGACAGACCGACCGCGCCACCGGAATCGTCAACAACCTCCTCAACTTCTCGCGCACGGGCGGCGTCACGGAGTTCGCCGAGGTTGACCTCAACCGCGTGCTCGACGACACGCTCCAGTTGCTTGAGCCGCAGTTGCGCCACAGCCGCGTCGAGTTGCGCCGCGAGTACGCGGAAGAGTTGCCGCGCGTCTACGGCAACGCCGGCCAGCTCCAACAGATCTTCACCAATCTGCTGCTGAACGCGCGCGACGCCATCCCCGACGGCGGCAGCATCACGCTGCGCACACGCGGCGACGAACACGAGGCCGTCACCGTCGAGGTCGCCGACACGGGCATCGGCATCGCGCCGGAAAACGTCGCGCGCATCTACGACCCGTTCTTCACCACGAAGGGCGTCGGGCGCGGCACCGGCCTCGGCCTCGCCGTCTCTTACGGCATCGTGCAGGAGCACTCCGGCCACATCTCCGTCGAGAGCGCGCCCGGGCGGGGGACGACCTTCCGCATCACGCTGCCCACGGCCGCCGGGGCGCGCGCGCGCCTCCAGGCCGCCAGCGACTGAAAGATTTCCCTCGCTTCCAATGCCGCGCCGGGTGTATATTTCCGCCGCGCAGACCATGTGGGGGCGGCCCCCGTCGCCGTCGCCGTCGCGGCAGGCCCGAATGGAGAAGGGCCTCCGCCGTTAACCTTAACGCGGACTCACTCTCAGTCTCTTCGAGCAAGGAAGGTTTTCATCCGAACCGCTTCGCCGCCGTCGCCGACGCGCGTCTCCCCGCGCTCCGCCGCGTCCCGAAGCCTCGACCGCAAGGAGTCTTTTATGTTCCCCCGACACTCGCGCCCCCGAACTCTCAGACCTTTACTCAGCCTGACCTTCGTCCTTTCGCTCGCAGTCCTCTGGCTCGCCTGGCCGCGCGCGACCGAGACCGTGCACGCGCAGACCACGCCCGCCCAGTACAGAAACTTTGAAGGGCCGCAGGTGCATCCGCTCGCCATGACGCCCGACGGCACGCGACTGCTCGCCGTCAACACGCCGAACGCCACGCTCTCCGTCTTCCAGCTCGTGTCGGGCACGCCCGTCCTCACGGCCGAGATTCCCGTCGGCATGGAGCCTGTGAGCGTCGCCGTGCGCGCGAACGGGCGCGAGGCCTGGGTCGCCAACTGGATGTCGGATTCGGTGAGCGTCGTTGACCTCTCGACCGGCAACGTCACGCGCACGCTCGACGTGGGCGACGAGCCGACCGACGTTCTCTTCGCCGGGGCGAGCCGCGAGATGGCCTTCGTCTGCGTCTCCGGCGGCGGGCAGCAGGCCGCCAGTTCCGGCTCGTTCACGGGCGGGATAGGCGTCGTCAAGGTCTTCGACCCCACAAACACTTCGGCGACCCCGCAGACCATCAACATCTTCAGCAAGCAGCCACGGGCGCTCGCGCGCGACGCGACGGGCGGGCGCGTCTTCGTCTCGGTCTTCGAGTCGGGCAGCAAGACGACGGTGCTGTCGCAGTCGGACGTGGTCGCGGGCGGGGGTCTGCCGCCGTCGAACCCGCCGCTCGCGCCGGGCTTGCCCCCGCCGCCCACGACCTCGCTCATCGTCAGGTGGGACGGCACGAGCTGGGGCGACGAGATGGGGAGGAACTGGAACTCGGTCATCCCTTACACGCTGGCCGACATTGACCTCGCCGTGATAGACGCGTCGGGCGCGGCGCTGCCCACAGCCGTCAGCGCGCAGGTGCATGACATCGGCACGAACATCGGCAACATGGCCTTCGACCCTTCGGCGCAGCGCCTCTTCGTCGCCAACCTCCAAAGCTCCAACATGGTGCGCTTCGAGCCGATCCTGCGCGGCGTCTTCCAGGCGAGCCGCGTCTCCGTCCTCGACGCCCCGGCGGGGGCGACGCCCACGGTCAACACCATCCGCGACCTCAACCCGCAAACGGAGTTCGGCAACCCGGCGGGCACGGACGCCGAGCGGGCGCTCGCGCTGGCGAGGCCCGCCGACATCGTGCGCCAGTCGGACGGCACGCTCTACGTCGCCGCGACCGGCTCGGCGCGTGTCGGCGTGCTCGACTCGACGGGCGCGGTCAAGGGTCGCATCGCCGTCGGGCAGGGGCCGACGGGGCTGGCGCTCGACGAGGCGCGCAGCCACCTCTACGTGCTCAACCGCTTCGACGAGACAATCAGCGTCGTCGATACCGCCTCGAAGTCGCAGGTCTCGCAGGTGGCCGTGGGCTTCAACCCCGAACCCGCGTCGGTGCGCGACGGTCGGCACTTCCTCTACGACGCCTCGCTCTCGTCGCACGGTCTCGTCTCGTGCGAGAGCTGTCACTTCAACGGCCACCGCGACGGGCTGGCCTGGGACCTGGGCGACCCGTTTGGGCAGGTCACTTCCGTCTCGGTCTTCCTGCCGGCGGGCACGAAGAATCCGAGCTTCAGCGGCAGCGAAGACCTGCACCCGATGAAGGGGCCGATGATGACGCAATCTTTGCGCGGCATCATCGGCAACGAGCCGCTGCACTGGCGCGGCGACCGCGCCGGGCTGGAGAGCTTCAACCCGGCCTTCGTCTCGCTCCTCGGCGGCACGCGCCAGCTCACGGCGGACGAGTTCGCGGCCTTCAAAGCGTTCGTACAATCTCTGACCTACCCGCCGAACCCGAACGAGCCGCAGAACCGACAGTCCGCTGAGACGACATCCGGCTTCAGCTTCTTCAATACTGAACTCCTCGACGG
>JALZHC010000770.1 GCA_030914105.1 Acidobacteriota bacterium | reverse complement strand
CGAGCGCCCCGCTCGCGTCTCGCTCCAGAGTCATCGAGTGTCCCTCGTTGTCGCTCTGCTTCGTGAGCGCTCCCCGCGCGTCGTACTTATAAGCGTAAGAGAGGCCGGACGGCAGGCGCTCGGCGACCATACGACCCGCCGAATCATACTCCGTTTTGAAGCGCCCAACGTCGGAAAAAGCGACTGCCGTCCGGTTGCCGGCAGCGTCGTACCCGAAGGAGACCGTGCGCCCGCCCTTCGACGCGAGCGAGATCAACTGTCCGCGCGCGTTGCGGGCCGCCTCGTAGCTGGTTGAGGGGTCGCCGCCGCGCGCCGACGAGACGTTCCCGCGCGCGTCGAACGTGTAGTCTGTGCGCACGCCGCCGTCTGTGATCGAGGAAATCCGACCGCGCTCGTCGTAGGTGTAAGACTTCTCCGCGCCGTCGCTCGACCGCTGGCGCAGCAGTCGGTTCTGCGAGTCGTAGGCGAACGTCACCTCGTTGCCGAGCGAGTCGGAGACGCGCGCGGGGCGGTTCGCAGCGTTGTACTCGATGGAGGAAGCCAACTGCCCTTCTTCGTCGGCGATGGCCGTCAGCGCACCGCGCCCGTTGTGCGTGAAGACGGTCTTCGCGCCGGCGGGGTCGGTGACTGTGGTGCGGCGCGAAGCGGCGTCCGGGGCCGCTTCGTATTCGAAGAGGTACGCGCCCGCCGCGTCGCCCGCTTCGACGGCACGCCCCGCGTCGTCGAAGCGCGCGCGCAAAAGCACGCGCCCGACGGGGTCTGAGGCGCGCGTCAGTCGCCCGCCCGTATAGCCGTAAGACCATTCGGCACCTGCGGCGTCTGTGACGGCGCGCAGGCGCTGGCCGGCCTGCCTGAAGCTGACGCGCCGCCCCGCGCTGTCGGCGACGGAGAGAAGCAGGGGGCGTTTGCCGCCCGACCAGTCGAGGGAGAGCGAAGCGCTGCCGCTGGCGATGCGGACGACGTTGCCGCGGTCGTTGAAGTAGACGTTAATGGAGTTGTCATTGGGATCGGAGATTCGCGCGAGGCGGTAAGCGCCGCCGAGTTTCCTGTAGGTGCGCGTCAGTCCGGCGGCCTGTTCACTGATAGTTTCGCCGTCGGTCAGATCAAACGACTGGTGCAGGCCGGGCGCGTCGGTCTGCGGGACGAAGTGTCCGCCGACGCGCCGGAGCGCGACGACCGCGCCGGTGCCCGTCGTCAGCGTGGCGGCGTCGCCGTCGAGCGTTATGCGGTCGTCGAAGATGAAAGACCAGCCGGCGCCCAGCCCGGCGTCTTCGCGCCGTCCGCTCGCGTAGACGCGCTGGAAGAAGAGCGGCATCGGGCCTGAAAGTTCCAGGTCATTGACGGCGAAGGCGAGGCTGCCGTCCGAAGTGCTGACGAAGTTCAGGCGCGCGCCTTCGAAGGCGGAGATTTGAACCGGGAGGAGGGGTTGCAGTTGCGTGCGGCGACCGAGCGTTGACAGGTCGGCGCGGTTTTCGTTACCTTGCGCGCCGCGCGAACCGAAGGGGCAGGAGGCGCAGGACTTCTTCCCCTTGTTCGGGGCCGGAGGGTTCGTGTCAGCGGAGGCGCGCGTCAACGGCACGACGCTGAGAAACAGCGACACGGATAGGGTAAGCGCGAGAAGCGCTGCCGGGCACTTGGGCATGGTGAGTCTCCTTTGTGAGAGTTGCGTGGGTGGCCGCTACTCGGGGCCAGTGTCAGCGAGGAGTCGTAAAAGCGCCGGGAACAAGCGCGGGCCAAAAAGAATCGCGGGCGGAAAGTCGTGCCGCCTGCACCGCACCGCCTCAAAGCTCGTCGGACTCATCGGGTTCGGCGAGGAGGCGCGAGATCATGGCGGCGACGGAGCGCACGTCTTCGGGCTTTCGGAGGAAGGCGTCAACGCCCGCGCGCCAGGCCTCGGCCTCGCAGTCGTGGGCCGAGAGCATGACGACGGGCGTGCGGCGGCGGTGCGGAAGTCTTTTCGCGGCGCGCACAAGCTCCAGCCCGCTCGCGCCGGGCAGGCCCTGGTCGAAGAGCAGCAGGTCGTAGTGCGCGTCGCCCGCGAGCCTCTTCAGCGCGGTCGCGCCGTCGGCGCACGTCTCGACGCGCCACCCTTCGGCCTCGAGCACGTCCCTCAAAGTCTCGGCGACGAAGCGGTCGTCCTCGACGTGGAGGATGGTCGCCGCGAACTTTTTTTCCGATTCGGGCTGTTTGTCCTGGCTGTCGGGATCGCGTATGATGCTGCGTTTGCGCGGCAGCACTGGCGAGCGGGCCTGGAGCAGATTCGTGTGGCGCTTGTTGATGCGCGAGATGAGGCTGTTGTGGTGTTTGAAGCCGAGCAGTTGCGCGGCGCGCGTCACGACGCCTCCGGCGTCCTTCAACGCCCGCTCGATAATGAGCCGCTCGTAGCGGCGCACCTCGCGCGGAAGCGAAAAGCCCTTCCATTCGCGCGGCGGGACGAAGCGTGTGGGGCCGGGCGCTTCCGGAACGCGCCTCCGCAGCACTAGGAGTGAGCAGGAGAGCAGACGTTCCTTGACGCCCGGCTGCTGCGAGCCGGCGAGCAGGTCGGCGGCTCGTTCGTAGGCGGCGCTCAATTCCCCGAAGTCGAGTTGCCCACCCAGCTCCTCGACGACGGCGAGCGCCGCCCTCCCCGCGCCCTCGCGGTCACCTACCCGCCCGGCGACCGCGAGAGCGCGTTCCAGTGCGCGGCGCGCACGCGCGTATTGCCCCGTGC
>JALZHC010000191.1 GCA_030914105.1 Acidobacteriota bacterium | reverse complement strand
ATCATCCACCAGACGGGCGGCGGCACCGGCTTCACCTTCGAGAAGCTCAGGCCCGCGGGCGCGATGGTGCGCTCGACGCACGGCGTCGCCTCCGGCCCCGTGTCGTTCATGAACATCTTCAACACGACGACCGACACGGTGAAGCAGGGCGGCGTGCGCCGCGGCGCGAACATGGGCATCATGCGCGTCGACCATCCGGACGTGCTCCGCTTCATCCACGCCAAGAACGACCAGCATAGCTTGACGAACTTCAACATCTCCGTGACGGCAACCGACGCCTTCTTCGACGCGGTTGATAAAGGTGAGTGGTTCCAACTCTCCTTCCACGGCGAGCCTTGGGACGAGCCTGTCTTCGACCCCGTGCAGGAAGACACATACGCCGTCTACCGCCGCCCCGACGGCGAGACCTTGACGTTCCGCGACCGCGCCGCGTTCCTCGAAGCGAAGGAGTCGGGCCTGCTCGACCGCTGCACGCGCGAGGAGCCGCCGCGCCCCGGCCTGGTCTACGCGCCCGACATCTGGAACCGCATCGTCGCCTCCGCGCACCGCTACGCGGAGCCGGGCGTCATCTTCATTGACGAGGTCAACCGGCACAACCACATGATCAAGTCGATGGGGCCGATCTACGCGACGAACCCTTGCGCCGAGCAGGCCCTGCACTTCAACAACTCCTGCAACCTCGGCTCGATTGACCTGGCCAAGTTCCACGACGCGGAGACGCGCCTCGACTGGGACAGGCTCGCCGACACGGTTCACTGGTGCGTCCGCTTCCTCGACAACGTGATTGATACTTGCGCGTGGCCGCTCCCGGAAATTGACGACGTGGTGAAGCGCACGCGCCCCGTGGGCTTAGGCATCATGGGCTTCGCGGACTTGTGCCTTTCGCTCAAGATTAAGTACGGCTCGAACGCCTCGATTGATCTGATGGACGAGGCGATGTCGTTCGTGCGGCGCGAGGCGTGGGTCGAGTCGTGCCGCCTCGGCGCGGAGAAGGGCGTCTTCCCTGAGTACAAGCCGAACAAGGCCGATTACGACCGCTTCCTGCGCGAGCAGATCGGCGTGCCGGAAGAGATCGAGCTGACGCCGCGCAACTACGAGACGACGACGATTGCGCCGACGGGCACGATCTCCCTCGTCGCCGAGACCTCTTCGGGCGTCGAGCCGAACTTCTCCTGGGCTTACGTCCGACAGGACACGCTCGGCACGCGCACATACGTTCACACGCTCGCCGCAGAGGCGCTGGGGCTAAGCGTCGACCAGACCGACCAGGCTTCGATCGACCGCGCGGCGGAGTACGTCTGCGCGCACGAGGCCGAGCTTCCGGACTACTTCATCTCGGCGATGTCGATCACCGCCGAACAGCACGTCTACGTCTTGGCCGCCGCGCAGCGCAACGTTGACAACGGAGTGTCGAAGACCTGCAACGGCTCGCGCGACGACACGCTCGAATCCGTAGACCGCCTCTACCGCCTCGCGCGCGAGCTGGGCTGCAAGGCCGTCAGCTACTACCGCGACGGCTCGCGCGACTCGCAGGTGCTCTCGGCGGTGAAGGGGGCGGAGCCGGCCGGCGAGGTCGCCTGCGACCCGGCCATCGTCGCCGAGGCCGCGACCACGGAGGCGTCGAAGGAGGCGGGCGGGAGCGCCGCGACGCCTTCAATCGGCAGGGCCGAGACGCTCGCCGCGACGTTGCCTCTGGCCGCGCCCGCGACCGCCGCGCGTCGGACTGAATCGGGCGACGTTGTACGCATCGAGCGCCCGCGCGAGCTTGTGGGCGCGACGTGGCAGATACCTTTCGACGGTCAGAACCTCTACGTCACGGTCAACCACGACGGCGCGAACATCCTCGAAGTCTTCGCCACCGGCCCGATCTCCGGCGGCGTGGGCCTTCTGGCCTCGAAGATGCTGCGCGGCGGCTTCGACGCGCGCGAGGTCGCGCGCTCTTTGAACAAGGTGACGGGCACGCACTCGGTCTGGTTCAACGAGCGCCTTCTGACCTCGCCCGAACAGGCCGTCGCCGAGTGCATCATGCTCACCAGCCGACGCCTGCAACAGCAGCCCGACTCGGCGCGCGCGCTGGCCTACCAGCAGCCGCAGCCGAAGATACAGGTGAGCGTCCCCGACAGCGTCGAGACCAACCGCAACTACTCGCTCATCTCCGAGTGCCCCGAATGTCACGGCCAGTTGGAGCACGCTTCGGGCTGCGACTTCTGCCGCGACTGCGGCTACTCGAAGTGCAAGTGAGCACGCGCGCCAACTGACTCCAGCCGCGGCGCTCACGCAGACGCCTCGGCAACTTCCACGGCCCCGAGTCCGCATGAGACTCGGGGCCGTGCCTTTCTCAGGAGGAACGCTTTGCCGCCCCGCGTGTCTAATGTTATGTTGGCCGCGAAACGTCCGTCCGGGTGACGCGACCCGCTCCGCTCGAAGTGCTGCGCACGCCGCCGCAAGACGAACCTTACTCAAGCGTTCTTCCGTTGTAGGCGAGTCCGAATTCGGCCTGCGCCACCACGACGGCGACACACATGCGAGGCTACCCCGATGCGTCTGAAAAACATCCCCGCACTGATCCTGATCCTTCAACTCGTACTCGGCTCTTTCACACCCTTCTCCCCGCGGACTTACGCCAGAGACATGAACGACACCGCCGACAGAGCAGACGACGCGCCCGACGCGACAGCGCCGAAGGGCCTGCGCTTCCGTTTGAGCGAGGGCGCGGAGCAGTCGGAGAGGGCCGCGCCGCGCCCCGTCGCGCCGGCCACAAGACTTTCCGAGGGCGAGACGGCGCGCGTGCTCGAGCGTCTGCCGCCTTTGAAGGAGGAGGCGAGCGACGAGCAGGAGTTCGCCTTGAGGGAGAGGTCGCTGCCTGCGCCGCGCGCGGGCGCGACCGTGTTGAGCGCCTTCCCCTCGACGGAAGAGAGGCGCGCGCCGCCTGAGAATGAAGCCGCGGCGGGCGGCGAGCTGCAAGTCTTACGCTACTCGCCGCAGGGCGACGTGCCGCTCGCGCCGCAGGTGAGCCTGACCTTCTCGCAGCCGATGGTCGCCGTCACCTCGCAGGAGGAGGCCGCACGGGTCGTGCCCGCCGAGCTTAAGCCGCAGCCCGCGGGGCGCTGGCGCTGGCTCGGCACGAAGACTCTCATCTTCGACCCCGCCGAGCAGCGCCTGCCGATGGCGACCGACTTCGTCGTCAACGTCCCGGCGGGGACACGCTCCGCCGGCGGCGGGGCGACGAAGGCTCCGCTCGTCTGGAAGTTCTCGACGCCGCCGCCGAAGCTCGTGCGAAAGTATCCGGAAGGCGTCCCAACGCGGCGCGATGCGCTCATCTTCATGGAGTTCGACCAGCGCGTCGACGCGGAAGCGGTGCTTCGCAACACGCGCGTGCGCGCGGGCGCGGGCGACCTGAGATTGCGGCTGGCGAAGGATGATGAGATTAACGCCGACGAGAGCCTGAAGGCTCTGGTCAAAGACGCGGTCAAAGGTCGCTGGCTTGTGCTGCGCGCCTTGAATGAGGGCGGCGGCACGACGGATGCGCTGCCTTCTGATTCGAGCGTCACCGTCACGGTCGGTGCGGGCACGCCTTCGGCGGAAGGGCCGCGCGTGACCGCCGCGGCGCAGGATTTCTCGTTCAGAACCTACGGCGCTTTCCGCGTGACCAATCATCAGTGCGGTTGGAACAAGACCTGCACGCCGTTCGACCAGTGGCGCATAGACCTCAGCAACCCGGTCGACATGGAGGCGTTCGACCAGTCGCAGGTGAAGATCGAGCCGGAAACGCCCGGCGCGAAGGTCGCCGTCTACGGACAGACGATCTACGTCAGCGGCGCGCGGCGCGGGCGCACGACCTACAAGGTCACGCTCGACCGGAATTTGCGCGACACGTTCGGCCAGACCCTCCAGCCGCCCTACAGCTTCAACTTCAACGTCGGCCCCGCGCCGCCCAGCCTCTTCGGCCCAGGCGGAAACTTCGTCGTGTTAGAGCCGGCGGGCGCTCCCGCCCTCTCCGTCTACAGCGTCAACCAGCCGAGCCTGAAGGTGAGCCTCTACGCGGTCGGCCCCGAAGACTTCGAGCGTTACGTTGCTTACATGAAGAGCGCCTACGGCTACTACGACGCGAGGCAGAAGCAGAAGCAGACCACGCCGCCGGGCACGCTCGTCCTCTCGAAGACCATCCAGCCCGCGGGCCAGCCCGACGAGCTGACCGAGACGCGCATTGACCTCGCGCCCGCGCTCAGGGGTGGGCGCGGCAACGTCTTCGTCGTCGTCGAGCCGGCGACGCGCCAGCGCGACCGCGAGATACTTCGCACGTGGGTTCAGGTGACGAGCATCGGCCTCGACGCCTTCGCAGACCGCGAAGAGCTGCTCGGCTGGGCCACGTCGCTCGCCGACGGGCGGCCTTTGGAAGGCGTCGAGATGAGTTTGAAGGGTTCGACCACGCAGGCTTCGACGGGCGCGGACGGACTCGCGCGCCTCTATCTCCCGCCGAAGTCGGATGTCGCGACGGGGCTGCTGATAGCGAGGAAGGGCGACGAGGTCGCATTCCTGCCGGAGCGCGCCGACTGGTGGGGCGACCAGACGGGCTGGGTCAGGCACGAGGCCGGCGAGTCTCTGCGCTGGTACGTCTTCGACGACCGGAAGATGTACCGGCCCGGCGAGGAGTTGAGCGTCAAGGGATGGATTCGGAGAGTCGGCGAGGGGAAGACCGGCGACGTCGGCGCGCTCGCGGGCGCGGCCACGTCGGTCTCTTACACGGTGCGCGACTCGCGCGCCAACGAGGTCTTGAAGGGGACGGCCCGCCTGAACGCCACGGGCGGCTTCGACCTCAAGCTCAAGCTGCCCGCCACGATGAACCTCGGTTACTCGTACATACAGTTTCAGGCCGAGGGCGGCGCGGGCGTCGGGACGGGTCGGGCTTTCCAGCACCAGTTTCAGGTGCAGGAGTTCCGCCGGCCTGAGTTTGAAGTGGGCGCGCAGTCGAGCGAAGGGCCATTCTTCGTCGGCGGCCACGCGCAGGCGACCGTCACGGCGAGCTACTACGCGGGCGGCGGTTTGCCTAACTCCGAAGTGAACTGGAGCGTGACGGCCACGCCTTCGCAGTACACGCCGCCGAACCGCGGCGACTACACCTTCGGCAAGTGGACGCCGTGGTGGGAGTCTTACAACTCTTACGCGAGCCGCGCGAACGACAACACGCAGACCTTCAAGGGCACGACCGACGCGGCGGGCAAGCACGTCCTGCGGATTGACTTCGACTCGGTGAATCCGCCGCGGCCCACATCCGTCGCGGCGCAGGCCAGCGTGACAGACGTGAACCGCCAGACGTGGACGGCGACGACGACGATGCTCGTACACCCCTCAGACCTCTACGTCGGTCTGAAGAGCGAGCGCCTGTTCGTGCAGCAGGGCGAGCCGCTGGTCGTCGGCTCAATCGTCACGGACATAGACGGCAAGGCGGTCGCCGGGCGCGAGGTACGGATGCGCGCCGCGCTCCTCGATTGGAAACAGGTGAAGGGCGTGTGGAAGCAGGTCGAGTCGAAATCGGAAGAGTGCTCGGTCAAGTCGGCGGGCGGCGAGGTGAAGTGCACGTTCCGACCGAAGGAGGGCGGGGTATACCGCGTGACGGCGCGCGTCGTTGACGATAAGGAGCGCGCGAACGAGAGCGAGCTGACGCTGTGGGTCGCGGGCGGCAAGCAGCCCACCCGCCGCGGCGTCGAGCAGGAGAAGGCCGAGCTGATTCCAGACCGCAAGGAGTATCGCGCGGGCGACACGGCGGAGATACTCGTCCAGTCGCCCTTCGTCCCGGCTGAGGGCGTGCTCACGCTCCGACGTTCCGGCCTCGTCCGCACCGAGCGCTTCCGCATGGACGGGCCTTCGTACACCTTAAAGATTCCGATTGAGGAGGGCTTCACGCCGAACGTCTACGCGCAGGTTGACCTCGTGGGCGCGTCGGCGCGCACGAACGAACGGGGCGAGACGGACGAGAAGTTGCCGAAGCGCCCGGCCTTCGCCACAGGCTCGCTGAACCTCTCTGTGCCCCCACTCGCGCGCAGGCTCCGCGTGACGGCGACGCCGCGCGAGAAGGCTCTGGAGCCGGGCGGCGAGACGACCGTGAGCGTCGAGGTGAAAGACGCCGCCGGGCGGCCCGTCGAGGGAAGCGAGCTGGCGGTCGTCGTCGTTGACGAGTCGGTGCTCGCGCTCACGGGCTACAAGCTCGAAGACCCGGTCGCGGTCTTCTACGCGCAGCGCGGCGAGGACGTTGAAGACTACCACCTGCGCAAAGACGTGCAGCTCGCCAACCCCGGCGACCTCGTAATCGGTCAGGGCGGCGGTGGCCGCGGCGTGTCGGAGACAGTCGAAGTCAGCGCCGGGGCCGCGACCAGTAACGCGAACACCAGCGTGATGCGCGCGCCTTCGCCAAGAGCCGCCCCGGCGGCGAGAAAGGCGACAGATAATTTCATGATGGACGGCGCCGACAGAGAGGAACGGCAGGCCATACGTCTGCGCGAGAACTTCAACGCGCTCGCCGTCTTCGCGCCTTCGTTGCCGACCGACGCGCAGGGGCGCGCGGAAGTGAAAGTGAAAGTGCCCGACAACCTGACGCGCTATCGCGTGATGGCCGTCTCGGTCGCGGGCGGGCGACAGTTCGGCTCCGGCGAGTCTTCGATCACGGCGCGTCAGCCTTTGATGGTTCGCCCTTCCGCGCCGCGCTTCCTCAACTTCGGCGACCGCTTCGAGCTGCCCGTCGTCGTGCAGAACCAGACC
>JALZHC010000769.1 GCA_030914105.1 Acidobacteriota bacterium | reverse complement strand
GGCGACATGAGCGAGGTCGTCGCCGCGCACGTCCGCGGCGCGGACTCGCTCACGGTGGCGAAGCTCTGGCAGAGGATGAACCGCGCCGTCCGCAGCGACGAAGACCGCGCCGCGCTCGTCGAGTACGTCTTCGGCAACACGAAGCCGCTCGGCGCGAAGTTCTTCACGCGGATGCTTCTCAACCAGATGAGGATCGGCGCGGGGCTTGGGACGACTGCGCGCGCGCTCGCCTCCGCCTTCGGCGTTGACGCCGCGCAGGTCGAACACCTCTACGCGATGACGAACGACATCGGCCTCGTCGCCCTGCAAGCACGCAAGGGCGAGAAGGCTTTAGAGCGCGCGGGCCTCACGCTCTTCCGGCCTTATCAATTTATGAACGCGCAGAAGGTTGACGACCCCCGCGAGATTTTCGAGAAGCTGAGAGGCAAGCAGATAATTTTTGAAGTGAAGTACGACGGCGCGCGTTTGCAGATTCACTTCAAGCGTGGCCGCACGCCGGAGATACGCTTCTACTCGCGCCGCCTCAACGACGATTCAAAGGCGATGCCCGACCTCGCCGCGGCTCTCGGCAAAGCCTGGAAGGGCGGCGACGCCATCATCGAAGGCGAGGCCGTCGCCTTCGACCCGGAGCTGAAAGAGAAGCAGCCCTTCCAGTCGGTGCTCATGCGCCTGGGCCGCGTCCACGAAATCGAAGAGAAGGCGCGCGAGATTCCGCTCGTCCTCTACCTCTTCGAGCTGGTCTACGATGACGGCGAGAGCCTCATGGACGCGCCGCAAGCAGAGCGCCGCGCGCGCCTCGCGAAACTCTTCCGCCCGACCGACCGCGTGCAGATGACCGAATCAATCGTCACGGATCGGCTCGAAGAGCAGGCCGCATTCTTCCGCCGCGCCATCGAAGAGGGGCACGAGGGGCTGGTCGCCAAAGACCCCGAAGCGCCTTACGTTCCGGGCCGGCGCACCGAGAACTGGATGAAGATCAAGCCGGCGTTTGAGACCCTCGATGTCGTCATCACCGGCGGCATCTGGGGTTCGGGCCGTCGGCGTGGCTTGCTTTCGAGTTTGATTGTCGCGGTGCGCGACGGCGAGGATTTCAAGACCGTGGGCAAGGTCGGCACGGGTTTCTCCGAAGAGGCTCTGCGCGAGCTGACGGCGCGTTTAGAACCCGGCATCATCACGACGCGCGGGCGCGACGTGGAGATCGAGCCGGAGGTCGTCATCGAAGTTGACTTTCAGGACATACAGAAGACGGCGCGCTACCGCGCCGGCTACGCGCTGCGCATCCCGCGCTTCAAGCGCGTCCGCGAGGACAAGAGCACGCGCGAGGCCGACACGCTCGAACGCCTGAAGCGACTCTACAAACAGATGCACTAAACAGACGCCGCCTTGCGCCCGCCGCGCCGCGGGCTTTAATCTTTCTCTTAAAGTTTATTCTGATGAAGAGGCTCCGACGCTTTGAGGCGCGGTGGCGTCTGTGGCGCGTGCGTTGGGCGCGCGCGCAGATGGCGGCGTTGCGTTTGTTCGTGCGGCTCGTGCCGGCGGAGCGGCGGCGCGTCTTCGCTTTGACGATCACGGTCGGCGTGCTCTGCGGGCTGGCGGCGGTCGCCTTCCACCTCACGATCAGAGTTTTGGAGACGAGCCTCGTGGGCCGCGCGATGAACGCGCCCGGCCACACGTGGGTCTTCTGGACTATCTGCACGCCGACGCTTGGCGGACTCGCGGGCGGGGCGCTCTTGCAGTACGTCGTGCCGGAGGCGCGCGGCAGCGGCATCCCGCAGGTGAAGGTCGCATATGCGGTGCGCGGAGGCCGCATTCGTTTCCGCGACGCGGTCGGCAAGTTCTTCGTCGGCGCGTTGCAGATCGGCACGGGCGCATCGCTCGGTCGCGAAGGCCCGACGGTGCAGATTTGCGCGGGGCTGGCGAGCGCGGCCGGCCAGGCGATGGCGCTCTCGCGCGAAAACTTACGTCGGCTTCTGCCCGTCGGCGCTGCCGCCGGCATCGCCGCGGCCTTCAACGCGCCGATTGCCGCCGTCACCTTCACGATTGAAGAGGTCGTCGGCGACCTCGACCAGACGGTTCTGTCCGGCGTCATCGTCGCCGCCGCGCTCGCCGCCGCAATCGAGCGGATGGTCTTGGGCGAGCACCCCGTCTTCGACGTGCCCGCGGGCTACGGCCTGCACCACACCTCCTCGCTCCTCTTCTACGCGCTCCTCGGTATAGCCGCCGCGCCCGTCTCGCTCGCCTTCACCGAATCGCTTCTCTACCTGCGCCGAAAATTTCAGCGGCTCACAGTCGTTCCGGCGTGGGCGCGGCCCGGAGTGGGCGGACTCGTGACGGGCGCGCTGGCCGTCGTCGCGCTCGCGTGGCTGAAGACGGGCGGCGTGACAGGCGGCGGCTACGACGTACTTTCCGAAGCTCTCTCAGGCAAGCTCGTCGTCCACGTCCTGCTCGCCCTGTGCGCTTTGAAGCTGGCGGCGACCGTCTTCTCTTACGGCAGCGGCGGCGCGGGCGGCATCTTCGCGCCGTCGCTCTTCATCGGCGGGATGCTCGGCGGCGCGTTCGGCTTCCTCGACGTGCGTCTGCTCCATCACGCGCCGGTCGAGGTCGGCGCGTTCGCGCTCGTCGGCATGGGCGCGGTCTTCGCAGGCATCGTGCGCGCGCCGATTACGTCGGTGCTCATCATCTTCGAGATGACGAACGGCTACGGCCTCATCCTC
>JALZHC010000768.1 GCA_030914105.1 Acidobacteriota bacterium | reverse complement strand
GAGTCAGGAGTCTGAGAGTCTGGAGTCAAGACCGCTTGCCTTTGACTCTCAGACTCCGAGACTCCGGACTCCAGACTGTTTTAGTTATGGAACAGACGTTCGAGGCCATCGGGCTTGAGGTTCCTTCGGAGAAGGACTTCAACCACCTCGCCGAGCGCGCGGGCGATCAGGGCGAGCCGACGCAGTTGTGCCGCCGCGGCGCTGTGCTGCACGGTCGCTGCTGGAAGCTCGGCGAGGGCCTCGAAGTCTGGACGGTGCTCTATGAGTCGGGCACGGGCGAGATTTTCTACGCCGACTGCCGGCCCGGTTTTCGCGCACGCTACGCGCAGCGCGTCAGCCCCTGGGCGCTCACCGAGTACGACGAGGACGGCGAGGCCATCGTCCACGGCTACTGCGACGGCACCGAGACGGAAGTCCTCTTCGAGTTGCAGAACCTCACAGAGGTCGGCCCCGAAGGCTTCCGCGCGCACGAACTCTACGTCGGCCTGTGCGGGCTGGCCTACCGCGCGCGCGTCTCCGCGCCGGGGCGAGTCGAGGAGCCGCGCTGGCAGCCGCTCGAAGAGGCCGCGCCCTCGCGCGCCGCGCACGAGAACGACTGGTCGCTCTCTGGCCGCGTCGTCTCCTTCAAGCCCTTGCGCAACCCGCTCTCAGGCGGCGAACTCTACTGGGTCTACCTCGACCTCGAACGGCTCAAGCTCGAAGTCCTCATCAACCGGCGGGCGCTGCGCGGCGACGCGCTCTCGGTCGGCGCGACGCTCTCGGCGGAGGTCTGGCTGCAAGGCCACGTCCTCGACCGCCGCGCGCTCCTCTCCCGCTACGAAGGGCGCGACGCCTCCGTCCCCCGCTCGCAGCTCTGGTCGCACCTGCGTAGAAGAAACTGAGGCGAGCAGCCGGTGGTTAGCAGACAGTGGGTTGACGAACGCTCTACTGGCTCCTGGCTACTGACTACTGACTACTCGAATGAAACGACTCATCCTTGCCGCGCTCATCCTCATCGTCGTCTGCGCCGTCGGCCTCTACTTCTTCAACCAGTACTGGATTCACCGCTACGACGCCCTCATCGCGCGCCAGGCCGCCGTCTACCGGCTCGACCCCGACCTGGTTTGGAGCGTCATCTACGAGGAGACCTACTTCAGCCCCTGGAAGAAGGGGGACGCGGGCGAGGTCGGACTGATGCAGGTGACGCCGACGGTTGCGCGCGAGTGGGCCGCGGAGACCGGCATGCGCTCGTTCGAGGATCAGATGCGGCGCGACCCCGAAGGCGCTCTGCGCTCGCCGGAGCGCAACATACAGGTCGGCTGCTGGTACCTGGAAAAGATCGCGAAGGACTATCGCGGCACGCCCGGCTGGGAGGCGCGCGTCGTCGCCGCCTACAACGCCGGCCCCAGCCGCGCCGCCGACTGGAACCGCGTCGCGCCGGGCCAACGCCCGCTCACGGCGGACGAGTTCGTCGCGCGCATCGACATCCCCTCGACGCGCTCCTATGTCTCCAGCATCCTCGAACGCTACCGCAAGAAGAAAGCGAGCGGCGACAAGTGACCTACCGCCGCCTGCTCAAAGAGAACGCGGACTTCCGAAGGCTCTGGACAGGGCAGGTCGTCTCCGAGATCGGCGACTGGCTGAACAACATCGCCGTGCTCGCGCTCGCCATCCAGCTCGCGGGCGATGGAAGGGTCGGCCTCGCCGTCGCCGCCTACGCGATTGCGCGCCACCTGCCGCTCTTCATCTTCGGCCCCGTCGCGGGCGTCGTCGTTGACCGCGTGAACCGCCGCCGCGTGATGATCGCCGCAGACCTCGCGCGCGCCGCGCTCGCCCTGGGCTTCATGCTCGCCTCGCGCCTCTCCTCGCTCGCGGTCATCTACGTCGTCGGCGCGTCGCTCTTCTCCGTCTCCTCCTTCTTCAACGCGGCCAAGCGCGCCTCCATCCCGAACCTCGTCCGCAGCACGGAAGAACTGCTCGCCGCCAACTCCATCTCGGCCTCGACCACCGCCGCAACCATCGCCGTCGGCTCCGCGCTCGGCGGAGTCGTCGCCACCGCCTTGGGCCGCGACACCGTCTTCGTCCTCAACGCGCTGACCTTCCTCGCCTCGGCGGAGATGATTCGGAGGATAAGGAAGGCCGTGAGCGTCAGGCAGGCGGAAGACGACAGACGGCAGGGGCAAGAGGCGGAGAGCGGTCAACCGAAAGTCGTTGGCTCGCGGGCTGAGGCGAGCCGTGAGGAAGAACGATTTGGAATTTCAAATTTGAAATCTGAAATCTCTGGCCGCGAGTCAAAAGCCGAGAACCAAAAATCGGAGAGGCCGCCGACTCTCTCCATCCTCCCGCCTTCCATCTTCTCCGGCCTGCGCCGCGTGGCGTCGGACTTCCGCGAAGGCTTGCGCTACGTGCGGCGCGACCGCGTGCTGGCGGCGGTCTTCGTGGTGGCCGGCGGGTGGGGTTTGGGGAACGGCGCGGCGCGCGCTCTCTACAGCATCTTCGGCGCGCGGCTCGGCGAGCAGGCCGTGAAGGGTTGGGGCGCGGGCCTGCGCGCGGTCGTCGAGCGCCCGACGGACTTCGGCATCTCGGTTCTCTTCGTGGCGATGGGATTAGGCGGCGTGCTCGGCGCGCCGCTCGCGCGACGCTTCAACCGGGGCGCGCTCGAAAACTTAGGCTCACGCATGGGCCGCTCGGTCATCCTCGACGGCTGCGGCCTCGCCGTCTTCAGCCTGATGCCGA
>JALZHC010000190.1 GCA_030914105.1 Acidobacteriota bacterium | reverse complement strand
CCTCGTACCAGTCGGGGTGTCGGTAAGAGGCGAGCTGCTGCGGCGTGACGTTGACCGAGCCGTCGGGGTTCTGCGGGCCGATGACCTGATAAGCCGAGCGCCAGCCCGAATGGCTTCGGTCGTAAACGCGCAGGCCCTCGCGCAGCGCGTAGTAGGCTTTCGTTTGCGCGGCGGCGTTGATGGTCGAGTAGACGGTGAGTCCGCCTTGCGCGACGCGCGTCGTGTACTTGTCTTCGAGCTGCTGACGAATCTCTTCGACGGGATAGGCGAAGATGGGCGAGGCCGACTGGAGCGAGGGCGCGTAGGCCGTCTCGTGCAGCTTGATGGGGCGGGCCTTGGCGGCATCGGCTTCAGACTGCGAGATGAAGCCGTTGTCGGCCATGAGCTGGAGGACGAGGTTGCGCCGCTCTTTGGAAGCGTCGGGGTTGACCGTAGGCGACAGTTGGCTCGGAGCTTTCGGGATGCCGGCCAGGAGCGCGGCCTCGTCAACCGTGAGGTCTTTGGCCTGCTTGCCGAAGTAGGTCTCGGCGGCGGCCTCGAAGCCGTAGGAGCCTGCGCCGAGGAAGATGTTGTTGACGTACATCTCCATGATCTGCTGCTTCGTGTAGTAGCGCTCGATCTGGAGGGCGACGATCCACTCGTTGAACTTGCGCGTGTAGGTCTGCTCGGAAGAGAGGAAGAGGCGTTTGGCGAGCTGCTGCGTCAGGGTCGAGCCGCCCTCGCGCTTCCCCGTCGTGAGGTTCTTCCAGGCCGCGCCGGCGATGCGTATGGGGTCGATGCCGCTGTGCTCGAAGAAGCGCGCATCCTCGACGGCGAGGATGGACTTCTGGACGTTGGGCGGAATCTCGTCGAACTTGAGCGGGATGCGGCGCTCCAAAGCAAAGGTGCCGATGACGGTCTTGCCGTCGTCTGCGTAGACGCGCGTGACGACGCTCGGCCTGTAGGTGGCGAGCGCCTTGACCTCCTCGGCGGCGCGCGAGTAGTTGAGGCTGTAGGCCAGGACGATGCCGGTCAAACCGCCGGCGGCGAGGGCGAGCAGGAGCACCGCGGGGAACCAGAAGCGGCGCAAGATACGCCGTCGCTCCGGCGCGGGTCGCGCGTAGGCGCGCGCTTCGTCTGTGCGCGTTTGTTTGGCTGACATAGAAAAGGAGTCCTCTTTGCGGAGAGGCGAGCCGCCCTGGGGGAGCGGCCACGCCTGAAACTTTCAGGCCCACGCGGCGGAAGCTACCGGAGAGAGCCACCGACGCGCGCGATTATAACTTATGGGCCGAGCGCGAGGCGAGCCTCTGCCGCACGCCTTGATCTTTGATGAGCCGCGCCAGTGCGGGGGTTGATTGATGGCGCGGCACTCCGCCGTGGCCTTGAAGGGGCGCGCGGCGGCATCTATAATCCGGCTCGTGCATCTAAATGGGTGCACGTCAAAGTGAGGGGGTGAAAGGTCTCGACAGGGGCCTGGATCGTCGGAAGGATGCATGCCGGGCGTTCTATGCGGCTCGTTAAAAAGCGTAGAGAACAACAACTGCCAACTCTAACGAGTTAGCCCTCGCGGCCTAAGTTACCTTAGGCGACTAGCGAGCATCTCGCCGCAAGTTGCTCAAGCGCGCGGAGTGAGGTGTGACACATTTGAGCTGGCCCGCTTCATGTGCTCAGGTGAAGTGGGCGAGACAAAACTGGGCTAGACGTTGGCGGGGTCTTCGACGCTTCACTTACCCGCCGGCGGCGAACGCGCCGGAGCGAGACCGGCAGAGGAGAAGCGGCTAAGCATGTAGGTTCCTCCGGCGTCGGCCTTTGGACCCGAGTTCGATTCTCGGCACCTCCATTGCGGTCGGTCACAGGGCAGCCGGTTCGGCGGGCGGTGTGATAACATCGCGTCCGAGCCGGCTGCTTTTTTCTACCCGCGAGAGCAGCCGGGAGAAGACTCAGGAGAACTGCCATGAGCACGACACTCCAGCAGGTCACAGCCGACGAGCTTTTCGCGAAGCCCAGTGACGGCTTCCGCTACGAGCTTGTCAAAGGGGAACTCCGAAAGATGTCTCCCGCGGGTAGCGAACACGGCGCGATCATCGTCAACATTACTGTGCTGCTCGGACAGCACGTTAAGGCGAACAAACTCGGCGTCTGCTTCGGCGCGGAGACCGGGTTCAAGATAGCCTCCGACCCGGACACCGTGTGCGCGCCGGACGTGGCCTTCGTCAGCCGCGAGCGCGTGCCCGAAAGCGGCATCCCAAAAAAGTTCTGGCCCGGCGCGCCCGACCTCGCGGTCGAAGTCCTCAGCCCCGGCGACACGCTCGAAGAGGTCGAGGAGAAGGTCGAAGACTGGCTCTCGGCCGGCACGCGCGCCGTCTGGGTCGTTAGCCCGAAGCGCCGGGGCGTGAGTGTCTACCGCTCGATGACGGACGTGACGCGGCTCGCGGAAGGGGACGAGCTGGACGGCGGCGACGTTGTGCCCGGCTTCCGCTGCAAGGTGTCGGAGATTTTCATTTGATTGCAGGCGAGCGGGCGCGCGTTTACAGTACCGCGAGCGGAAGCCTCGCGGGTGCGCGATACTGAGCCGCGCTTGTCCACTGACACCAAACCCGCTCGCGGTACTGTACTGAACGCTTCATTCGAGACGCTTGAACCGCAACCTTCCCATCGGCATCTTCGACAGCGGCGTCGGCGGCTTGACCGTCTACCGCGCGCTACACGAGCGCCTGCCGGCGGAGCGCTACGTCTACCTCGGCGACACGGCGCGCGTCCCCTACGGCACGAAGTCGCTCTCGACGGTCGAGCACTACGCGATTGAGAACGCGCGCTTTCTGGAAGAGCGCGGCATCAAGCTGCTCGTCGTGGCGTGCAACACCGCGTCGGCGCTCGCGCTGCCGGCGATTCGCCGTTCGGTGGGCGTGCCCGTCGTCGGCATGATCGGGCCGGGCGCGCGCGCCGCCGTGCGCGAGGGCGGCGCGGCGGGGCGGGTCGGCGTCATCGCCACGGAGTCGACGGTCAAAAGCGGCGCGTACCGCGAGGCCATCAGGAAGCTCGCGCCCGGCGCGGAAGTCTTCGAGCGCGCGTGCCCGCTCTTCGTCGCGCTCGCCGAAGAGGGTTGGGCCGAAACCGAAGTCGCGCGCATGGTCGCCGAAGAGTACCTCGGCGAGTTGAGAGAGTCGCGGCCCGGCGCGCTCGTCCTGGGATGCACGCACTACCCGATCCTGCGGCGCGTGATTCAGGAGGCGGTAGGTAGCGAAGTTCGCCTGATTGATTCGGGCGAGGCGGCGGCTGAGGCCGTCGAGGATTTAATCGAGTCGGAGGGGCTGCGCCGGACGGCGACGCAGGAGCTGCGCGACCTGCGCGAGGCCGGTGCGCACGCGCGCTTTCTGTGCGATGATTTGGATCACTTCTACGTGACGGACGCGGCGGAGCGCTTCGCGCACGTCGCCGAGCGCTTTCTGGGAAGCGCGCCGCGCCGTCTCGAAGCAGTGGAAGTCTGGGGGCACGATGAGCTTCAAACCCGCTAGCGAGACTCAGGCGCGCACAGACGGTCGCCGCGCTGACGAGCTGCGCGAAGTGCGCATCACGCCCGGCTTCATGCCCTACGCCGAAGGCTCCGCGCTCATCGAGCTGGGACGAACGCGCGTCGTCTGCACCGCCACACTCGAAGACCGCGTGCCCCCTTTCCGACGCAACACAGGCCAGGGCTGGCTCACCGCCGAATATTCGATGCTGCCGCGCGCCACGCAGCAGCGCACGCAGCGCGAGAGCGGAAGAGGCGGCCCGACGGGTCGGACGCACGAGATTCAGCGGCTCATCGGTCGCTCGCTTCGCGCCGTCACGAACCTCCAGCGCCTCGGAGAGCGAACAATCACTCTGGACTGCGACGTGCTCCAGGCCGACGGCGGGACGCGCACGGCCTCGATCACGGGCGCATACGTCGCGCTCGTGCTTGCCTGCCGACGCCTCGTCAAGGAGAATAGGCTGCCCGCGGTTCCGGTGCGCGGCGAGGTCGCGGCGGTCAGCGTGGGGCTGGTCGGCGGCGCGGCTCTCTTAGACCTCAAGTACGACGAGGACTCGCGCGCGGAGGTTGACATGAACGTCGTCTGCACGGGCGACGGGCGGTTCATCGAGCTGCAGGGCACGGCTGAAGGCCAGCCCTTCTCGCAGGACGAGATGAACGAGCTGCTCGCGCTCGCGCGCCGCGGACTCTCGACGCTCTTCGACGCGCAGCGCGCCGCGCTCGACGCCGCGACGTGAGCCTTGCGCGCCGCTGCGACGTGAGCCTTGCCGGTCGTCGCCGCGACGCGGACTTTGGCCGTCGCCGCGCGGCCTGAGCGTTCGCGCCGCCGCGACGCGAGTTCGTGCGCACCGCCGCTTCGGGCTTCGACGCCGAATAAACTTTGTGAACCCGACTCGTCCCCTTCTTCAAACGAACGAGGAGTAAAACGTATGTCCCCTGCTTTACTGCGCGGGCCGGCCCGCAAGCTCCCGGCCCTCTTCTGCCTGACGCTTCTTTCAACGCTCGCCGCCGCTTCGCTTGCCAGCGCGCAGGCCATCGGCGCGAACCGCGGCGACATCGGCGCGACCGGCGCGACGCAGGTCATCCAGGGCCACGTCATCAGCCCCACGGGCAAGCTCCCGGACACGCGCATCCGCATCACGCTCAACAGCACGAACGGCGGCACGCGCCAGACCACAGCCGACGACGACGGCAACTTCACCTTCAGCGGCATCGAGGGCGGCCCCTACGACCTCTTGATTGACGCGGGCAAGGATTACGAGACGGCGCGCGAGTCCGTCTATGTCGAGGCCGGCCACCCCATCTACAACGTCCCCGTCTATCTCCGGCTCAAGCCGGAGGCGAACCCCGCGCTCGCCGGAGTGCCGAAGGCCGCGCTCGACCTCTTCCAGAAGGCGCTCGAAGCCGAGCGCAAGGGTGAGAACGACAAGGCCATGTCGCTCCTCTCCGAGGCCATCGCGCAGTACCCGCAGTTCGGACTCGCGCACGGCGAACTGGGCATGCTCTATTACAGGGCGGGCAAGATAGATCAGGCCCTCGAAGAGATGAAGGTCGCCGAGAAGGCCGTGCCCGACGACCCGCAGGTTCAGATGAACTACGGCATGGTGCTGGTCGAGAAGAAGGACTACGCAGAGGCCGAGAAGCAGTTGCGCCGCGCGGCCAAGAGGCTGGACAAGAGCGCGCAGCTTCACACGCTCCTCGGCGTCGCCGTGATGCGGCAGAGGGGTACCGACCCGGCCACGGCGGAGGCGAAGCTCGCCGAGGCCGAGAAAGAATTTCAGCAGTCCATCAAGCTCGGCGGCGACCCCGCGGGCCGCGCGCATTATTACCTCGGCGGCATCTACTGGTCGCGCCACGAGAACAAGAAGGCCGCACAGGAGCTTGAGCTCTACCTCAAGCAGTCGCCCAACGCGCCCGACGCACAGCAGGTGCGCGACACCATCAAGAAGCTGCGCGGGTAGACAGGTAAGCCGCGCGTGAACCGACTCGACCGTTTAAATCGCTTGAAGAGCCAGGTCGCGCGGTCGCGCGTTTTGCGCGCACTTCAGTCAGGCGTCGCAGCCGGGCAACAGCGCGCGGCGGCGCGGACATCTGAACGACTTGAGGCACAAAGTTTTACCGCCGGGGCCGCCCAGACGCGTGCGGCCCGCCGGCAAAGGAGTTAACGAGGCATGAGACGCACGAAACTGCTCGCGGCCTTCTGCGCGCTGGCGCTCCTGGCGCTCGCGTCGGCGGCGTCGGCGCAGGAAGGCTACACGAGCGAATCGGAAGGCTACACGGTCGAGCTGCCCTCGCAGAGTTGGAAGGCTGTGCCGCGCGCCGACGGCGTGCACGAGCACACGGATTTCGTCAACGGCGAACGCGCCGACGGCTACCTGCGCATCCGCAAGGAGGTCGTTGACGGCGGCGTTGACCTGAAGGACTTCGCGCGCGGCCAGCAGGACACGAAGCTTAGGTTCCTGCCCGGCTTCGTCGCCAGCGGCAAGGAAGAGAACTTCGCCGGGCGGCTCCGCGGCATCGTCACCGGCTACGAGTACACGAGCGCCGGCAAGCCGATGGCGGGCCGCGTCTACTACCTCCAGGCCGACGCCCGCACCGTCTACGTCCTCCACTTCCAGGGCGCGCGCGACAAGCTCCAGCGCATCCAGAACCAGACCGACTCAATCGCCCGCAGCTTCCGGCTGAAGTAGGAAAGCCGTAGACAGTAGCCAGGAGCC
This sequence comes from Acidobacteriota bacterium, assembly GCA_030914105.1. Lineage (GTDB taxonomy): Bacteria > Acidobacteriota > Blastocatellia > Pyrinomonadales > Pyrinomonadaceae > QHXN01. The sequence goes on along the minus strand of JALZHC010000190.1, from coordinate 589 downwards.
AGAATCCAGTAGGCGCTCCGCGTCGCGGACGCTGACGGATTCATCCCGGCTTCCCGACATCGAGGGTTTTCTACTGACTACTGACTACCTTCTACCATGAGACTAAATCTCGCGCCCGGCCTCGCCATCCAGAAGTCGCCGATTGACGGCAAGGGCTGTTTCGCCACGCAGCTCTTCCCGAAGGGGAGGAAGATCGCCGAGTACGCGGGCGAGGTCATCACGCGCCGCGAGGTTGCCCGCCGCATCAAGACGCGTCGCAAGCACCGCATCTGCGCCGTCAGCTACAACCGCCACCTCGACGGCGCGCGCGGCGGCAACGGCACTCACTATATCAACCACTCCTGCCACCCCAACTGCTACATGCGAACCACCTACGGCCACCTCCTCTTCATCGCCCTGCGCGACATCCAGCCCGGCGAAGAGATCACCTGCGACTACATCAGCACGCACCACCCGGACGACTACCGCTGCCGCTGCAAGTCGCCGGATTGCAGGGGAACAATAAATAGGAAGTGAAAAGGGCCTGTTTAGAAAGCCCCTTCGGGGCTTCACAGTCTCGGAAGCGTGAAGCCCACCTTCGAGCCTTGCC
>JALZHC010000767.1 GCA_030914105.1 Acidobacteriota bacterium | reverse complement strand
GCTCAAAACCCTCTCGCGCCTGCATGGTCACTTAAGGACGCTTTCAAGAAGCGACGGACAAAAAAGAATAGTAGGGGCGCGTCTGCGCGCGTGTCAAGCAGGCCGGATTTAGATGCGCGCGGACGCGGCGCGCGTTCTTCCGGAAGGCCGCGTGAGGGCGCGAGCCGACGACTTCCCGCGCCTCTCGCGCGAGCGGCCGAGCATAGTCCGACCGGCCACTCGCCGAAGTCGAACCCGAAAGGCTCAGAGGTCGAACTCGCCAAAGCTCAGAGGTCGAACTCGCCGCGGCGCAGAGCGGCGGCGACTCTTTCGATGTCGGGCGCGAGCGTGCGGTCGCGCGTGAGGCGCGGGGCGTGTGTGCGCACGGCCTCGTAGGCGCGTCGCACGCCGCGTCCCGGTCGAAGGGGGGCGCGGTGCTCTAACCCTTCGGCGGCGGCCAGAAGCTCGACGGCGACGACGCGCTCGACGCGCTCGACTACAGCGCGCAGCTTCAATGCCGCCGTCATGCCCATCGAGACGTGATCCTCCTTGCCGCCGTCGGTCGGAAGGTTGTCCACGCTCGCCGGGTGCGCGAGCACCTTGCACTCGTTCAGCAGGGCGACGGCGACGATCTGCGGAACCATGTAGCCCGACTCGACTCCGGCGCGCGCGGTGAGGAAGGCCGGCAGCCCTTCGTTCTTGTCCGGATTGACGAGCCGGTCGACGCGGCGTTCGACGATGTTGCCGAGGTGCACGAGCGCGATGCACGCGTAGTCGAAGGCGAGCGCGAGCGGCGCGCCGTGGAAGTTGCCTCCCGATATGACCTCGCCCGTGTCCGCGAAGACGAGCGGGTTGTCTGTGGCCGCGCCCGTCTCCACTTCGACCGCCGAGCGCGCGTGCGCGAGCGCGTCGCGCGTCGCGCCGTGAACCTGCGGCATGCAGCGCAGAGAGTAAGCGTCCTGCACGCGCGGGTCGCCTTCGAGGTGCGAGGCGCGAATCTCGCTCTCCAGCAGAAGCTCTCTCAGGTGCGCCGCGACTTCTACTTGCCCGCGGTGCGCGCGCGCGAGGTGGATGCGCTCGTCGAAGGCGGCGGGCGTGCCCTTCAAGGCTTCGAGAGACATCGCGCCGGATGAGTCCGCCGTGCGCGCGAGCCGCTCCGCGCGTTCGAGCGCGAGCGCGCCGACGGCCGTCAAGCCTTGCGTGCCGTTCAGAAGCGCCAAGCCCTCTTTCGCCTCAAGCGTCAGCGGCTCTACGCCGGCGCGTCTTAAAGCCTCGCCGCCCGGCAGGCGCTCGCCCTGGTACACGGCCTCGCCCTCGCCGACCGCGCAGAGCGCGAGGTGCGAGAGCGGCGCGAGGTCTCCGCTCGCGCCGACCGAGCCGGTTTCGGGGACTACGGGGCAGACGCCGCGCTCAAGCATCGCGAGCAGCGTCTCGGCGACGACACTGCGCGCGCCGCTGAAGCCGAGCGCGAGGACGTTGGCGCGCAAGAGCAGCATCGCGCGCGTCTCCGCTTCCGAGAGCGCAGGCCCGACGCCGCACGCGTGGCTGCGCACGAGGTTGAGCTGCAACTCGCGCAGCTCTTCCGCGGGCACGGTCACGTCCGAGAGCTTCCCGAAACCCGTGTTCACGCCGTAGACGACGCGCTCTTCGGCCACGATGCGCTCGACCACGCCGCGCGCCGCACCCATCCTTTCGCGCGCCGACGCCGCGAGCGACACCCGCTCTTCGCCGCGCGCCACGCGCGCGACCTCTTCGAGCGTCAGTCTTTGTCCGTCGAGTTCAAGCATGAAAGTAGTAGCCCGTAGACAGTAGTCAGTAGCCAGTAGAAAAGCCTTCGCTAACGGAAGCCAGCGATACAAGCGCCAACGTCCGCCGCGCGGAGCGCCTACTGGCTACTGGCTACTGGCTACTCATTTTATCACCGGCTCTTTGTTCGGGAACTGCGTGCGGTGGATGTCTTCGGGCGCTTGGGAGCGGTGAATGTCGGAGCGACGCCACTCGCCGCTGAGCTGGCCGGAGCGAGGGGCGCGTGCGCGCGTGCGCGCGCGCTTGGCGCGGCGCAGCGTGGCGGCCCGGCGCTTCTCCGCACGCCCGCGCGTCCAGTCGCTGACGCGCTGGAAGGGGTGGAAGTGGCCCTCGGTCAGAACCTCTCCGGTCGCCTCGCGCAGGCTCGCGGTGGCGACGGCGAAGGTCAGCAGTCCGGCGTTGAAGATGACGCCGATCATGAAGACCACTTCGCCGGGGATGACGCCGATGGTCGCGCGGTCGATGAAGGCGTTGAAGTCGTAGGCCGGGACGGGGTGGATGTAGACCTTCAGGTTCCAGCAGGCCGCGAGCAGGACGAAAATCCAGAGGTAGTTGCGCCGCAGCCTGCGGCCCAGAGCTTCCCACTCGCTGATGGTGAAGTGCGGCGTCTTCAGGTCTTCGACGAGGAGCTTCATCCAGGAGTCGTCCGCCGCCGCGTCGGGGATGAGAATCTGCGTGAAGTAGCCGGTCTCGACCAGGCGCACGCGGCTCGACCAGATTTCGTAGTAGCGGTAGCGCCGCGCCTCCATGAAGAGAAAGAAGCCGACAAGAACGGTGTTGATGAGGATGACGAAGTGCGGGTTCGTGGGCGAGGAGAAGGCGAAGGAGAGCGTCGCGCCCGTGGTCAGGACGGCCCAGTTGGTCGTCGTATCCAGACGGTTGCGCCAGGTGTTTGCGCGCGTGATCTCGCCGCGGTAGAAGTGGGCCAGCGCCG
>JALZHC010000189.1 GCA_030914105.1 Acidobacteriota bacterium | reverse complement strand
CGGTTGCGTCGCGTCCGGCTGTTCGTCTTCGGTCTTGAAGCTCATTCTTCGAGGTCTATTTTCTTCCCGGCGTGGCCGTTGCCGCGCGCCAGCTCGTGCGTGCGTGCGCGCGCCTCGTAGGACTCGACGGCCTGCGAGAGCAGTGTGTAGAGGCGGCGCAGACGCTCCGTGGTCGAGCGCAGCTCCAGGAGCTGCTGCTTCGCGTCGGCGTCCATCTCGACTACCGCCGCGACGAGGAAGGAGAGGCGTTCGGGGTCGTCGCGCGGCAGATCGGGAAGCGAGCCGCGCTCGTCGTTGATGGCACGCATCGCACGCGCGATGCGCATAAACATCTCCGTCACTTCGTCGGCGCGCTTCCGGAGGAGCGGCGCGTCCGACTCGTCGTCCTCGAAGAACTCGACGCGGGCGACGAGGTAAGGCTCGCCGCGCTCGACGTACTCGGCGACGCGGTAGCGCACCAAGCCCAGCGTGAGTATGTTCGAGCGCCCGTCCGGCAGGGCTTGCGCCTCGACCACCTCGGTCGCGCAGCCGACGTGGCCCGCGGGCGGGCGTTCGCCCATACTCGTATTCGGGTCGAAGTAGGAGAGGCCGAAGAGGTTGTTCGAGGCGCGCACGTCGGCCAGCATGCGTCGGTAGCGCTCCTCGAAGATGTGGAGCGGCAGCGGCACGCCCGGAAAGAGCACGAGCGGCAGCGGGAAGAGGGGCAACTCCCGCACGCCGCGCACTTTGTCGAGGGCTTCGGACATAAGAGCGGAGGTTAGAGGTCGGAGGTCGGAGGTCAGTAGTCGCGCTTAGCGCATCGCCCGCGCTGACCGCAGACGACAGCCGCGCTTACGGCTTTTACTGACCTCTAACCTCTGACCTCTGACCTCTCGGTTTCAGCGTTCCGTTCGAGCGCGCCCAGTGCGCCGGGCGAGGGCGCGGTCTCGGCGGCAGCGTCGGTCGCGCCTGGCGCGTCTTCGCCGGGGCGCGGCGCGAGTTTCTGCTCGATGAGTTCGAGTATCTCGGCGGGGTCTTTGTCGCCGAGGGCGTAAGACTTCGCATCGAGGACGAGTTCGGCCATCTCTTCGGCGCGGTCGCGGTAGCGCGCGTCGCGTGCGATGAGGTCGGCGATGATGCGGCGCTCGCGGTGCGCGCGCGAGGTGTCGGCGTCGAGTCCGGCGGCGACGGCGTACTCGACCGGCACGCTCTGGTTCTTCAGCATGACGTGGAGCGCGCCCGTCGCCTTCAACGCCTCTTCCCGCATGGCGCGCAGATTCAACTCCGAGTTCTTGAAGCCGAGGTGGCCGCGAAGATTGACCTCGATGATCGGTGCCGGAGCGCCGGATTCGGGGTCGTGCGCGCGCGCCTCGCGGCTGATCATTTCCATCACGCCGTCGTGGACGGACTTGGGGTCTTCGTGGCCGGACACGTCGAAGGTAAGACGCTGGAAGGGCCGCTGCACGTAGTCGTTGACGAAGGTCGCTTTGATTTGATGGTCGTCGCCGACTTCGACGAGATAGACGCCGCGCTCCTCTCGGTATTCGTCAATCGAGCAGGCTTCCAGGGAGCCGGGGTTGAAGGCCCAGCCCTCAAGCTCGAAGCGCTTGTGCGTGTGGCCGAGCGCGACGTACTCGACGAGCGTCCGCAGCTCCTTCAGACGCTCGACCGAGAGCGCGGGGATGGGCCGGTTGAGCTGGCCTTCGACGTCGGTGTGCAGCATCAGGATATGGAAGAGACCCGGCCCGCGCGCGCGCCGCAGGGCTTCGGAGAGGACGCCCATCGCGGCGTTGGCCGAAGTGCCGTACCAGTGTGAGCCGAAGATGCGCGCGCCACGGATGTCGATGTAGGAGCCGGAGCGCGACTCTTCGTCCCACGGCTGCATCTCCCAGGGGAGCGATGCCTCGCCGCCTTCTTCGGTGCGCGCCGGCTCTAACAGGACGAGGAAGCCGGCCTGCGAGAAGGAGCGCATCCAACTGTAGTCGGAGACGGCTTCGTGGCGGTCGTGGTTGCCCTCGATGGTGATGACGGGGATGCCCGCGTCTTTGAGTAGCTGGAGGCCGGCGAGGGCGTGGTTCATTGTCTGCGGGTCTATGTTGCGGCGGTCGAAGAAGTCGCCGGCGATGAGCACGAAGTCAACCCCGTTCGGAATCGCGTGGCGGACGATCACGTCGTGCCAACTGTGGAAGAAGTCTTTCGTGCGCTCTTCGAGGTTGTAGCGGCGGCAGCCGAGGTGTACGTCCGAGAGGTGTAAAAATTTAATCATCCGAATCCCGACCGAGTTTAATAAGTTGACGATACGGAGGCTCTAAAAAATCTCTCAAGTCTGAAACGACATTATACTTCATCGAGGCGGGAAGAAGAACCGTTTGCAACGCAGAAGACAGCAACGCTGAACGCTGAGCTGAAGACCGGATGCTTTCGGCTCATCATTCCGCGTCCGGCTTTAGTAAGTGCGGCTCGCGCGATGCGCCCGCAGGCGTTCGGCCTCCGTGTGCGGGGCGGAGTCGGCGCGCTCCGGCATTGCCATTCCCGCCCGCCGGGTATAAGGTTGGACGTACCCCTTTCTCGTTTAAGTTCCCCCAGCCGAATAACAGGGTAACGCTCTCGAACTATGAAACGCTCAGAAGTCTTCAGCGCGTGGGGGCGCATCCTCACAGGCCGCTACCCTTCGCTCTCCGTCGAGATCACGCGCGAGTGCCCTCTGCGCTGCCCCGGCTGCTACGCCTACGAGCCGGAACACCTCGGCGCGGAAGTGGGGCCGCTCAGGACTCTGGCCGACTCCAAGGGGCAGGAACTCGTCGAAGGCATGCTCGCGGTCGTGCGCAAATACCGCCCGCTCCATCTTTCGATTGTCGGCGGCGAGCCGCTCGTGCGCTTCCGCGAACTCAACACGCTGCTGCCCGCCTTGAGCGAGATGGGCGTCGCCGTGCAGCTCGTGACGAGCGCCGTGCGGCGGATACCGCCGGAGTGGGACGCGATAAAGGGGCTGCACCTCGTCGTCTCGGTGGACGGCCTTCAGCCCGACCACGACGAGCGGCGCAAGCCCGCAACCTACGAGCGCATCCTTCAGAACATCGCCGGACAACGCGTCACCATTCACTGCACGATCACGCGGCAACAGACGGAGCGCGCAGGCTACTTCGAGGAGTTTCTGGAGTTCTGGTCGGCGCGGCCCGAAGTCAAGAAGGTCTGGTTCAGCCTGTTCACGCCGCAGGTCGGCGCGTGCGACGACGAGATCATTCCGGCGGACGCGCGCCCGGCGTTGCTCGCGCACCTGTCGGAGTTGGGCCGTGAGTTCCCGAAGCTCGTCATGCCGAAGGAGGTCACGCACGGCTACCTCAACCCGCCGCAGTCGCCCGCCGAGTGCATCTTCGCGCGGACGACGCTGTCGCTCACGGCAGACTTGAAGAGCCGCATCACGCCGTGCCAGTTCGGCGGCACGCCCGACTGCAAGCAGTGCGGCTGCATCGCGTCCGCGGGGCTGAAGGCCGTGGGGGATCACCGCGTTTTAGGGTTCGTGCCGCTCAGGTCGCTCTACAACGCTTCGGACGCGTTCGGCAAGGCGGCGAACAGGTTTTTCAGGGGCGCGGCGTGACGCAGAGGAAGCTTCCGGGCCGGTTTTCGTTCAAAGGGCGGGCCTGGCCGACACACAAAATTAATGGCCCGCGGGGGCGAGAAAGGCCCGCGGGCGGTTGCAACAAACTACGTATGTAGTGCATCCTAGCAGAGACCTTCCTTCTCTCGCGCATCGGCGGTGATGCGCCCCGCGCCTCGTTTGGCGGCGGCGTTCTGGATGGTTCGAGAGCAGGCTTAATTTTAACTTCAGAAGCCGCTCACCCGTTGAGCAAACGAACCAGAGGCCCTTCGCTGCTGACCGTTCCGACGAAGCCACTTCGATTCGAAGCTTCTCCTGACTACCCGCCGGAGGCGGGGGAGATACAAACACATGTCCATGAAACTTTATGTCGGGAACCTCTCGTTCCAGACTTCGAGCAACGACCTTCAAGACCTGTTCGCGCAGGCCGGTACGGTCGAGTCGGCCAACGTCGTCGAAGACCGTGACACGGGCCGCTCGCGCGGCTTCGGCTTCGTCGAGATGTCATCGAAGGAAGAGGGCGAGGCCGCCATCCAGCAGTTCAACGGCAAAGACCTGAACGGTCGCAGCCTGACGGTCAACGAGGCCAGGCCGCGCGAGGATCGCAGGCCGGGCGGCGGAGGCGGCGGACGCGGCGGCTTCGGCGGCGGCGGCAACCGCGGCGGCTATGGCGGCAGCAGCCGCTGGTAGTCAGCACATCGGACAATCCAGCGACCCTTTACAAGAAGCGCCTCTGGCAAAGAACACTTGCCGGAGGCGCTTCCGGTTTATGACCGCCGAGAGACCTTTCGGGTTTCGGCGGCGTCTGACCAAAGTTGAGAGGAGCATCTATTGAAAGAAGAAGCGGTGCCCGCCATGGGCGTCATCGTAGACAAACAGCCGAACGCGTTTTTCAAAGTCCGCATAGACAACAGCGAGCACGTGGTGCTCGCGCAGATTTCCGGCAAGATGAGGAAGAACCGCATCCGCATCCTCGTCGGCGACCGCGTCAGCGTCGAGATGTCGCCTTACGACCTGACGCGCGGGCGCATCACTTACAGGTACAAGTAAACCGCGGCAAGGAGTTTAAAATGGAACAGCAATCACACAAGGTCGGCGAGCGGGTCGAGAAGTTCTGTAAGGTGTGCGGCGAGGAGCGCGGGCACGTCGTGGCATCGGTCACTAAAAGCGGCCGCATCTCGCGCGTGAGCTGCCCCGTCTGCGGCACGCGCGGCACCTTCAAGGCAGCCGGCGCGTCGGCGGCGCGCGCCGCGTCGAGTCCCGGCGCGCCTTACGACCCCGCGCGCACATACCGCGCCGGACAATCAATGACGCACCCCGTCTTCGGACACGGCGAGGTGACGGCGGTGATCGAGTCGCAGAAGATAGACGTGCTTTTCGCCGACCGGATGCGCCGGCTCATCCACGCGCGGGCTTAGACATTCGGGTGGGCTTAAACATTCGGGCGGGCGCGTGTGAACATTCTGTTGGGATGCGCGCCCGTTCGTCCCGGCGTTCAGGCGAGGCGCAGCCACTCCAGAGAGGCGCGCGCAGGCCCGCCGCTCACGTCCGGGGTGATGACGAGTTCGAGCGCCGTCACGCCGTCGAGGGCGACCTCGTAGTCTTCCGCCTCGCGGGTCGCGCCCGCGGGGCTGAAGTTGTACTGCTGGCGCACGACCTCTCGGAAAGTCTGGCCGCCGTCCGGCGACCAGCGCAGCACGAACTCCTGCGTGCGCGCGCGCTCCTCTTCCAGAAAGAGCAGACTGATCCGACGCAGCCGCCGCGGCTCGTCGAACAGGAGGCGGAGCGCCTGCTCGCCCGGCCCCGCCGCACGCCAGCCAGACCAGGCGCCACGCACCAGCGCCGCCTCGACCGGGTGACTCTCATCCTCGGAAGAGATTTCGACGCGCGCCGTGTGCTCAAGGTCGAGCCAGTCCTCTTCGTCGCGCGAGACCTCCCGCGAGGCCGTTGTGCCCACAAGCTTACGCACTCGTTCGTCTCCGGCTCTCTTTTCGTCAGCCCTTCTGCGCCGCGTCCGCCTTCTCCAGCACGTCGACGCTGAGGTAATCGGCCCCGCCGGCGGGGAAGCTCACAAGGACGTTACATGAAGTGCGTCCCTCGTCGCGGCTCGTCACCACGCGCAGCGCCGTCCCGACTTCCCCTTTGAAAGCTCCGTCGCGGGCGCGGACGCGGTCGCCGACCTTAATCTCCGTGGCCGTTTCTGCCATGTCCCACCTCTTTCATTCCCCGACGCCGTCCTTCTCATCCTGCGCGTTACCCTTGCGCGCGTCACTGCTGTCTCTGAGGAAGAGTGGAACCGGGTGCTCCTCGTCCGGGACGTTGCCGGCGGGAGGCCGGACATTGTCCGCTCCCTGTCCTCTTGCCGACTCGTCGCCCGGTTTTTCGCTCGCGCTCACCTCCAGCCTCCTTTCTGTCGTTCGCCGCCACCGCCGCCGGATCGTTCCTTCTTCGCCTTCCGGCACTCCTTGCAACGCTTGGGGGGGTTGGCGAAGCCCTTCTCGTGGAAGTAGGCCTGATCGTCTGCGCTCCAAAGGTAATCGCGCCCGCAGTCCTCGCAGACGCGCGTCTGGTCTTTATACTCTGCGCTCATCTCTTCTCGCCTTTCTTAGTTTACTATTCCAGATAGTGTTCGCCGAGCCGCGTCCGCAGCGACGCGGGGACGGCGCGCCAGTCCGCGACGCAGAAGACTCTCAGGTCGAACTTCGATAGGCGCACGCGCGAGAAGCGCCAGCGCCCCGTCCCCTCCTCGTAGAACCAGCGATAGACGGGGCCGTCCGCGCGCCGACTGTAGAAGGTCGCGCCCGCGTCTGCCCTTAATGAATCCACGTAAACCCGCAGGTCTCTCATCACCAACGCCTCACGCGCCCGGAAACTTTCGCCCTCGTCGGCGGGCTGCTAAATAACCCTGAGCAGGTAAAAGAAGGCCGCGGCGACGAAGGCGGTGATGACGCCGACGTGTAACCAACTCATCGCGGGTTTCCGGCAGTAGGGACATCTCAGCTCCGAGAGCCGCAGCCTTGTTTCGCAGCGGTAGCAGTATCTTTTCATCTCGTCACCTCCGGCAGGAGACGCGCGGAGCGTCCCCGCTCTCTCGGCGCCGACGAACCCGTCGAAAAGCTTTCAGGCGAGTTTTGTGTTGTTGCGGGCGCGCGCATCCGGAGCCTCCTTCGGTGGCCGCGTTTGAAAAAACAGCCGACGGCACAAGAAGGAGGCGTGGGCCTCTGATT
>JALZHC010000188.1 GCA_030914105.1 Acidobacteriota bacterium | reverse complement strand
GGCACGGCCTGCGCGCCCTGAGTCGCCGTTGAAGCTTGCGCGCGCGGCGGCGGCGCAGGCGCGTGAGCGTCGGGCGGGGGCGTCGAGGTCTGCGCTTGAGAGTCCGCGCCGCTGACGTTGACATCGCCCGTCGCGTAAGCGGGAGCGTCGCGCGTTGTAAGCTGGGGCGGCGAAGCGACGGAAGATGAGGAAGAGGCGTTGGAAGACGAGTCGGAGACGTTCGTGTCTGCGAAGCCGGCGGTCGGCGGGGCCGTGCGCGGGACTGTGATGGTCAAGTCCTCGCCCGGCCCGAAGGCCGCGGGCACGTCGGGGCGTGTGACGGCGGAGGAGGCGGGGAGAGTGGCTTCGGGGTCGGCGTGCTCGCCGTCGCCGCGCGCGCGCGTGGCGGCGAAGGTGTCGCGACCGAACTGCGCGACGGTCGCTTCGGGGTCTGGCCTGGTCTGGCTCGTGTCGTGGTCTGTCCACTTCTGACCCGGCCTGCTCTGCTCGGCCTCCGCGGCTTCCTGCTGCGCGCGAAGCAGCCGCTCCAACTCCTCGCGCCTGACACGCGAGGTCGCGGGCGAAGCGTGCTCCTCGTCGGGCGCGAGGCCGTCGGTCTCGCGCCCCTTGCCCTCTTCGCGCAGGGGCACGGTCGCGGCCATCGGCGAAACGTTGCCCGTCGCTTCGACGCCCGCTTCGCGCACGGGCGCGCCGCAGCGCCGGCAGAAGCGCGCGCCCGGAAAAGTCTCCGCACCGCAGTTGGAGCAGTGGGTCTGCATCGGTCGCACTTTCAGGCGGGCCGCGACGGCGGCGGGGCCGTGCGCGTGGCGCGGCTGCGGATGACGACCGTGCCGGCGACGAGGTCGTGCAGCGCGCGCCCGCGCGAGTTGAAGGCGGCGAGGAGGAAGCCGAAGCCCAGCGTCAGGGCGGTCAGCGCGTAGCCTAAGAGGTGGCGCACGAGCGAGCGCGCCAGAGACAGGCGCTCGCCGTCTTTGCGCACGACGCGCAGGCCCGCCAGCCACTTGCCCACGGTGCGCCCCGTCGCGCCCGCGATGACGAAGAAGTTGAGGAAGGCCACGACGCCGGCGGCGACGTAGCCGACGTTGAGCACGAAGGCGCTGCCGCGCCGCGCGTCGCCGAACAGGCGCGCGAGCATCGTCGCGACGGCGAGCACGCCGACCAACAGGATGTAGTCAATCAGCAGCGCGCCGCAGCGCAGAGAGAAGGGGGCGCGCAGACGCTCCGCGCTCAGCTCGACGCGAGCCGGCCGCGCACCGGGCGCGCGCGCCTCTCCGCGCCGCGACGAAGCGGCGGGCGAATCTTGTTCCAGTTGCAAAGACATATTCACAGTCCGGAGTCCGGAGTCCGGAGTCTGGAGTTCGGAGTCAACGCACGACGACTTGCCTTTGACTCCTGACTCCGAGACTCCTGACTCCTGACTATCCGATTAAAAAGTGGAGCGTGGTCTCGCCGAGGCGGAGGCGGTCGCCGTTGGCGAGCGGGCGCGGCTGGCGGGGCCCCAGCCTGACGGCCTCGTTGACGACCGTGCCGTTGACGCTCCCCAAGTCCTCGACGAGGAAGGTGTCGCCCTCGCGCCAGATGCGCGCGTGGCGGCGCGAGATTTTCGTCTCCGGGTCGAAGCGCGAGAGGTCTATGTCAGGGAAGATGTTCGACTGCGGGTCGGTGCGCCCGACGAGGTTCATCTCCCGGTTGAGGAGGAACGTGGCCGTGTCCATCTCGGTGGTTCCGGCGACGACGAGGCGGGCTGTGGCGCGCGCGGCGCGAAGGCTGGCGCTGGCGGCGGCGATGGGCTGGCGCGCGCCGCAGTGCGGGCAGAAAACGTCGTCCGAAGAGATTGACTTGCCGCAGAAGCCGCAGAAGACGCGCTCGACGGCGAGGGTGGAGACGCTCTGCTGCGACTGCCCGCCGCGCACCGCGCCGTAGGTAACGCCTCCGGCGCGCAGGCGCTCCGTGTGCTGCGCGAGCGCGTCGCGCATCTCGGCGGCGGAGCGGAAGCGCCTTTCAGGCTCGTACTCGACAGCGCGCATCAGAATCCACTCCATCTCGTTCGAGATGCCGGGGTTGATCTGGCGCGGCGTCGGGTTCTTCGAGAAGTCGAAGATGAGCAGAGGGTTGTCCTGCGGGTCGGAGCCGGTCAGCAGGTGAAACATCGTCGCGCCTAAAGAGTAGATGTCTGTGCGCGGCTCGGCCTTGCCGCTGAAGAGCTCCGGCGGCGCGTAGCCCATCGTGCCGACTGCCGTGACGCCCTTCTCCTGCGGCGCGACCCAGCGCGCGATGCCGAAGTCAATGAGCATGACGCGGCCCGTGTTGCCGTCAATCATCAAGTTCGCGGGCTTGAGGTCGCGGTAGATGATCGGAGGCCGACGGTTGTGCAGGTAGTCTAAAACGTCTGCGGCCTGCGTGCCCCAGTCCGCGACCGTCAGCTCGTCGATGCGGTTGCCGGGCGCGTTCCGGAGGCGCGCGAGGCAGTCGCCGCCGGAGATGTACTTCATGACGAGGTAGAAGCGCGAGGCCGTGTCGTCGTAGAAGTAGTCGTAGATGGTCGGGATCGAGGGGTGTTCGAGCGAGGCCAGGAGCATCGACTCGCGCTTGAAGTCGGCAACAGCCTTCTCCTGCTGCGACTCGTCGAGATGCGTCTGGATCATCTCCTTGACGGCGCGCGGCTGGTCGCCGAGGTTCTTGTCCTTCGCGTAGTAGACCGCGCCCATGCCGCCGCCGCCGATGCGCTTGACGATCTCGTAGCGACTGTAGAGCAGAGTGCCCGGCTCCAGTTGACTGGCCGCGCGGCGCGAGCCTGCCGTGCGACCATAGGCGATGTGGCGAGAGGGCAGGTCGCCTGTGCTCCGTCTTCGTTCGTCCGCCGCGCCCGTGTCAATCGGCTGCGATGCGCGTTGCGAGTCCGGCGACTGCGATTCGAGTTGTGACGCAGACGCCTGCGACGCCGACTGCGCGCCGTCCGTCGTCTGTTCGACGGCAGAGTCGCCCGAAGGCTCGACGATTGTGGCGGAGTCGTAGAGGTTGGAGGACTGCGCGCCTGACTCTGATAACTGCGCGCCCGACTCTGAGGACTGCGCGCCCGCTTCTTCGGCGGGGCCGCTCGCCTCGAACGGCTCGCGCGCGGCCTCTTGCGCCGGCTCGCGCGCCGATTCTTGAACCGGCTCGTGCGCGCGCGCGGCCGCGGCGGCCTGCCCGCCGCCGTGCGCCGACTCGATGAGCGTGGGCTGGAACTGTTCGCTCTCCTGCTGCGCCGACGGAGCCGGCGCGGACTCTTCGCCCGCCGCGCCCTGCTCGAACGCGCCGCTACGCGAAGCCGACGCCGTCTCGATGAGGTCTGGGCCGGACTCGGACGCGGCTTCGCCCGACGCGGCGTGCGGCTTTGCGCCGAGCGCGATGCCGCAGTTGCCGCAGAAGCGGTCTTCCGGGTCAACCGGCGAGTCGCAGTCGAAACAGGTTGGCGTCACTTCAGGGTTCACGAAACGTCTGTTCAGGTTTACGAAACCTCAGTCCGAACTCAAAGACTCAATCCGAACTCAAAGACACGTCACTTCAACTCCGGCTCACGCTGCGTCACTTCGGGCGTCGCGGGCGTCTCGGCTCGGCCCGCCGGTCTCGCGCGCGCGAACGAGGCGGGCGGGCCGAGCGCCCGTCTAATGTTGGAGGACTTGAAACTTGAGAAACGTCTTGCCGACGATGACCTCGTCGCCGTCGTGCAGCGGCTGACGGTCGCCCGGAAGCAGACGGCGACCGCGGTTGACGAAGGTGCCGTTGGTCGAGCCGAGGTCTTCGATGTAGTACTGCCCGCCGCGGCGCGTGATGCGCGCGTGGCGGCGCGAGACTTTGGCTTCGGGGTCGTCCGAGTCGAGGTCGACGTCCGGGAAGATGCCGCCGTCGGCGTCCCAGCGACCGATGTGCGACTCGTCCTCGCAGAGCGGAAACTCCTTGCCCACCGAGCGACCGCGGTGGATGACGAGCTTAGCGTGCGGCGCGACCCCCGCGGCGCGGCGCGCCGAAGAGTCAGCGCCGCGCGAGCGCGCTGCCTGGCCGACGACCGACGTGCGCGCCGGCGAGACCGGCTGCGACTGCCGCAGTGGTATCACCTCCGCCGGCCCGCGCCTGCGCTCCACGGGCGGCTCGACCGGCTCGATCGGCCCCGACTGGCTCTGCGGCGTGTCCGCGCCCGAATCCGAAGCGGCACCGGAGCGCGCCTCGACCGCGCCGCCGTCTCTCGTCTCTCCCGCGACCACCTCGGCGTGCGCGCCCCCTGCGGCGCTCGCGCCGCCGTCGTCGGACGTGTACTTCTTGCCCGCAGAGGTGGCGGGCAGGGCGGCCCCGCACTCGTCGCAGTATTGCGAGCCGTCAATATTCTCCGTCTGGCACCTTTCGCAGGTGATCATGGCCGCGTCCCTGAAGTTTTTTTTGACTGGCAGTGCAGTGCGGGCTGGCACGCCCCGGAGATGCCCCGACTCACCCCGGCGCTTGCCCCCGCCGAGGACACCAAAGCGCCGGATATTTATTGTACCGCGAAACGCGGAGCGCGCCAACAGCATCAAATGCCGTGATAAGTGATGAGTGATAAGTGGTGGGAAAACCCGGCGGCCTCATCTTATCACTTATCACTCATCACTTATCACCTGTTTTCTGAAACTGTTCCGCCTTTTCGCACGTAGAAGAGTTGCCGGTGGCCGGACAGGTCTAGCAAGGACTTTGATTTAGCGCCGGTTTCGTGCGAACTTTGAGAGTCCGCCCCGACCGTCAATTCAAACCCAAGTTTTTGAAGAGGAATTGAACCCACATGGCTGTCAGCCGGAAGAAGAAAATCATCATCGCGGTCGCGGCGGTCGCCGTCCTCGGCCTCATCGTCGTCGTTAGCATCCTCGCGCGCGGCAAGGACGAGCCGGAGGTCACGGTCGTCAAGGTTGAGACGCGGCCCGAACTGAAGTCCACCGTCACCGCCTCCGGCGAGGTGCGCCCCATCCGCTTCGTCAACCTGACGAGCGAGGTGCAGGGTCGCATCGTCGAGATCAACGTCAACCCCGGCGACCACGTCACCACGGGCCAGGCGCTCGTGCGCGTCGACCCGACGCAGCTCGAATCCAGCGCCGAGGCGCAGGCCGCGCAGGCGCAGGCCGCGCTCTCCGACGTGCAGAACGCGCGCTCGTCGGTGCTCTCGGCAGAGACCAACGTCCAGCAGGCGCAGGCGGCGCTCGCCGCCAGCGAGGCGCAACTGGCGCAGGCCCGGCAGGCCGTCAACACAGCGCAGACCGCGGTCGACCGTGAGCAGGTCAACCTCGCCACCGCCCAGCGCGAGCTGAAGCGCACGACCTCGCTCATCGAGTCGGGCGTCGCCTCGCGCTCCGAGTACGACGCCGCGCAGGATCGCCTGAAGACGGCGCAGGTCGCTCTCAGCACGGCGAAGGCGCAACTGAAGTCCGCCGAGATCGCCGTCGGCGAGTCGCAGGCGCGCGTCAACCAGCAGCGCAAGGCCATCGAGACGGCGCAGAACAGCGTCACGCAGGCGCAGCAGAGCGTCAAGTCGAGCGAGTCGCGCGCCAACGCGCAGCAGGCGCTCCTGCGCGGCCAGTCCTCGCAGCGCTACAAGGCCACGACCTACTCGCCGCTCACGGGCGTCGTCGTCGACATCCCCGCGCGCGTCGGCACGTTCGCCGTCGCCGGACTCTCGACCACCTCGCTGATGACCATCGCCGACATGACGACCATCAACGTCGAGGTCAACGTGGACGAGACCGAGATCGCGCAGGTCGAGGTCGGCCAGCCCGCCAAGGTGAAGGTTGACGCGATGGGCGACAAGGAGCTTTCGGGCACCGTCACGGGGAAGAACCCGCTCGCCATCTCGCGCTCCGACACCACGGGTGCCGCCGGCATCAGCAACCGCGTCAACGTCCAGGAGGCGAAAGAGTTCAAGGTCGTCGTCGAGCTGAAAGACCTTCCGAACGACGTGCGCGACCTGCTGCGCCCCGGCATGACCGCCACGGCGACCGTCACGACCAAGACGAAGCAGAACGTCCTCGCCGTGCCCTTGCAGGCCATCGTCGAGAAGACGCCCACGCCCACGCCCACGCCGCCGGGCCAGCAGGGCCAGCCCGCGCCGCAGCCCACCGAGAAGCCGAAGGAGATCAAGGGCGTCTACGTGCTCGACGCGAACGGCAGGAAGGTGAAGTTCGTCCCCGTCGAGACGGGCATCACGGGCGAGAGCGACATCGAGATCATCAGCGGCCTGCAGCCGAACATGGAGGTCATCACGGGGCCGAGCCGTGTGCTGCGCACGCTGAAGGAGGGCGACACCGTCAAGAAGCAGACGGCGAAGCCCGGCGAGACCCCGAAGCCCGGAGACAATAAATGAGCGAGACGCTACTGATGGAGAATCCGACCACCGTAGAACCGACCGCGCTCGAACACGGCGACCTGCTCGCGCACGACGCCGTCCCGGCCGCTCTCATCTCGATGCGCGACATCTGGAAGACCTACGAGATGGGCGCGGAGCCGCTCCACGCCCTTCGCGGGGTCAGCTTCGACGTGCAGCGCGGCGAGTATCTCGCCATCATCGGCCCTTCCGGCTCCGGCAAGTCAACGCTGATGAACCTCATCGGCTGCCTCGACACGCCGACGCAGGGGCGCTACTGGATCAACGGCAAGCTCGTCTCGGAGATGGACGACGACGAGCTGGCGCGCATCCGCAACAAGGAGATCGGCTTCGTCTTCCAGACCTTCAACCTGCTGGCGCGCGCCACGGCCCTGCATAACGTCGAACTCCCGCTCATCTACGCCGGCATCTCGGCCGCCGAGCGGCACGAGAAGGC
>JALZHC010000187.1:1290-6823 GCA_030914105.1 Acidobacteriota bacterium | reverse complement strand
CGTTGGGAAGGTACTCGAAATCAAGCTCGCTGTAGTCGGCATCCATCGGCGCTTTCAAGGGGCTGATGGTGTAGAAGCTCTCGACGAGTTGGTCGCCGCCCGGCCCCGCGAGCGGCGCGTCGGTGAAGCGCACGCGCGCGGCGTATGTGCCCTCGAAATATTTTCGCTGGTGGCAGATTTGCGTCTGGCGTGTGTGCTCGCCCGTGCCGTCGGTCGAGGAGGTCATGCGCAGGATTCGGTTGCGCGGCGCGGCTTCGTCCTTCAGGAACGTGACGCCCTCCGGCCACCACTTCGCGCCCGGCACGCCCGGCCAGCCCGCAACGTTGCGGACGATCCAGCCGTGGCGGCTCAACGCCCGGCGGTCGGAGTAGTTGAAGTCGTCGAACAGAACTTGAGAGGGCGACTCCCTGACCGGACTCGCTTCGGGCGCGACCGACGAAGTCTCGACGGACGCAGGCCCGACCGGCGGAGACTCGGCGGATGCAGGTTCAACAGGCAGAGACTCGACGACCGGAGGCGGAGACTCGACGACTGGCCGACGCGAGGCCGCGAACGTCTCGGCGAGTGCGGGCGGCGCGCCCGCGCCTCTGCCCTCGAAGACGGCGACGACGCACAGGACGATCACGAACAACGTCGCAGAAATTTTCATAGGCCGGTTCTTCATCATCATTGCCGCTCACTTGCCCAGCATGTCGCGCGCCTCTTCGAGCAGCTCCTGTGCGCGCGGCGCGGTGTCGGCCTCGGCGATGAGGCGGATCATTGACTCTGTGTTCGAGACGCGTATGTGAACCCAGCCCCCGCCGCGCTCGATCTTGATGCCGTCGGTCTGGTCGTACTCGACGCCCTCGCGCTCAAGCTCGTCGTAGACGCGCTGCATGAGCGAGTAGATGCGGTTCGGCTCGACCGCGACGTTGTGCTTAATCATCGAGAGGCGCGGCAACTCGGCGGCCAGCTCCGAAATCTTCTCGCCCGATTGCGCCAGGTGCTCAAGGATGAGTCCGACCGCAGCGGCGCTATCGTGCGTGAGCTGGACGCGTGGGACGATGACGCCGCCGCTGCCTTCGCCGCCGATGACGGCGCGGTTCTCGATCAACGCCTCTGAAACGTAAGCCTGCCCGACGGGCGTGCGCACTACGCCAGCGCCGTGGCGCGCGGCCACTATGTCAACGGCGCTGCTCGTCGAGACGTTCGTGACGACCGGGCCCGTCTCGCGCCGCAGTTGAATCTCCGCGCACAGGGCGAGCGTCGCCTCTTCGGGAAGTATCTCGCCCGCCTCCGTGACGAGGCCGAGCCGCTCGCCGTCGGCGTCGTGCGCGAATCCTACGTCGGCGTGTCCTGCCTTCACGACCGCCCGCAGTTGCGCCATCGTCTGCCGCCGCGGCTCAGGCGTGTGCGGGAAGGGCGCTGTGGGGTCGTCGTTGACGGCGAGCACTTCGCAGCCGAGCGCGGCGAGCCAGCGCGGCGAGAGGAGTGAGCAGGAGCTGTTGCAGCAGTCAACGGCCACGGTCAGACGGCGCGCGCGCACCGCTTCAACGTCGAAGGCGCGCGACAGGACTTCCAGGTGATGAGAGACCGCGTCGCGCTCCTCGACCTTGCTTTGAATCCGCTCCCAGGTGGCCTTCGAGAACTCGGCCTGGTGGAAGATGTCGAGCAGCTCGTCAGCCTGCGTCTCGTTGAGGTAGAGTCCGTCGCCGCGGACGAACTTCAGCGCGTTCCAGGGTTCGGGGTTGTGGCCGGCTGTGATCGAGACGCCTCCGTCGGCGCTCATCCATTTGACGGCGAGTTGCAGGCTCGGCGTCGGGCAGATGCCGAGGTCAACGGCTTCGCAGCCCGCGGCCAGAAGGCCGGCGAGCGCGGCGGCGCGCACCATCGGCCCCGACGAGCGCGCGTCGCGGCAGACGAGGATGCGCCCGGCGTCGAGGTACGTGCCGAAGGCCTGCGCGAAGCCGACGACCAGCTCCGGCGTGAAGGTCTCGCCGACGACGCCTCGGACGCCGCTGATGCCGATCTTGAGCGAGTTCATGTTGCGAGACCGGAGGATAATAGATGTGGCGTGAGAAGGAAACTGAAAAATCCGCGGCGCGGTAAAATTCGTGAGAGGTCGGAGGTCGGAGGTCAGTTGAAAGCGGCTTGTCTTTAACTGACCTCCGACCTCTGACCTCCGACCTCCGACGACCTCTCAAACTTTCGGCGTCGCGCGCACGCACGCGCACGCGCGCGATAAGGCCGAAAACGGCGGGCCGCGCAAATTCTTATTGTCAGCGGGGCGTGTGCTATTGCAATATTGGGCCACTTGCTCTAACAAGGACTTCCCCCGCGATAGCTTTAACTCGCTAGTCAACGGCCAACCAGAAGAGGACGCGGCGGCGTCTGCCTCTCCGGCGGCGCGCGGCCTCGGAGGCCGGAGGAGGTTTCATGAGCGAAAGGAAACGAACGACCTCTCGGCGGCGCCTGGCCGCCTTCTTCAGCATCCTTCTCGCGTCCGCGTTCTTGTCGGTGCCGCACGCCGCGCCGCGCACGCAGACGACGTGGACTCTCGTCTGGAGCGACGAGTTCAACGGCCCGGCAGGCTCGACCGTGGACTCGACGAAGTGGGTTTTCGAGACCGGCAACGGCAGCAACGGCTGGGGCAACCACGAGCTTGAGTACTACACCAGCAGCACGAAGAACGCCGCGATGGACGGCGCGGGCAACCTCGTCATCACGGCTGTGAAAGAGACGCTCGCGCCGAAGTACCGCTGCTGGAACGGCCAGTGCCAGTACACCTCGGCGCGCCTGAAGACGCAGGGCAAGTTCGAGCAGGCTTACGGTCGCTTCGAGGCGCGCATAAAGATTCCCTACGGGCAGGGCATGTGGCCCGCGTTCTGGATGCTCGGCAACAACATCCAGAAGGCCGGCTGGCCCACTTGCGGCGAGATAGACATCATGGAGAACATCGGGCGCGAGCCGACAATCGTTCACGGCACGATCCACGGGCCGGGCTACTCAGGCGCGAACGGCATCGGCGCGCCCTACACGCTCGCGTCCGGCAACTTCTCCGACGATTTCCACGTCTTCGCCGTCGAGTGGGAGCCGAACGTTATCCGCTGGTACGTCGACGGCACGCTCTACCAGACGCGCACGCCCTCGGACTTGCCCGCCGGCACGCAGTGGGTCTTCGACCATCCGTTCTTCATTATTCTGAACGAGGCCGTCGGCGGCTACTGGCCCGGCGACCCCGACGCAACGACCGTCTTCCCGCAGAAGATGACGATTGACTACGTGCGCGTCTACACGCGCTGACGCACGCGCAAGAAGCGCCCCGCACTTGAGAATCAAATGAGATTGAGACAGTACATCTCAGCCGCGCTGCTCGTGTCCTGCGCCCTCAGAGTCGGCGCGCAGACCGCGGGGCCGACGCTGCGGCCCGCGCCGCGACACAACCTGATGCCCGTGCCCGCCTCCGTCAGGTTCGGCACGGGCCGGCTCGCCGTCAACAAGTCTTTCACGGTCGCCGCGCGCGGCCACACGGACGAGCGTCTGCGCGCAGGCGTCGAGCGCGCGCTGCGGCGTCTCGAAGGCCGCACCGTTTTGGAGCTGCCGCTCGAACTCTCGAATGACGCGAGCGCGGCGGCGCTCGTCGTCGAGTGCAAGGGGCCGGGGCAGGCCGTGCCTTCGGTCGATGAGGACGAGTCTTACTCGCTCGACGTTTCGGACAAGCAGGCCGTGCTGCGCGCCGCGACGGTCGTCGGCGCGTTGCGCGGCCTGGAGACTTTCCTGCAGTTGCTCGAAGGCGACCGCGAGGGCTTCTACATTCCGGCGGTGAGCATCGAGGACAGGCCGCGCTTCCGCTGGCGAGGACTGCTCATAGACGTGGGCCGCCACTACGAACCCATGGCGGTTCTCAAGCGCAACCTCGACGCGATGGCCGCCGTCAAGCTCAACGTCCTGCACTGGCACCTCTCGGAAGATCAGGGCTTCCGCATCGAGAGCAAGAAATTTCCGAAGCTCACCGGCCTCGGCTCCGACGGCCTCTTCTACACGCAGGACGAGGCGCGCGAGATCATCGCTTACGCGCGCGAGCGCGGCATCCGCGTCGTGCCGGAGTTCGACATGCCGGGCCACTCGACGAGCTGGCTCGTCGGTTATCCCGAATTGGGGAGCGCGCCGGGGCCCTACAAGATTGAACGCGGCGCAGGCATCTTTGAACCCGCGCTCGACCCGACGCGCGAGGAGGTCTACAAGTTCCTCGACCAGTTCCTCGGCGAGATGGCCGCGCTCTTTCCAGACGCCTACCTGCACATCGGCGGCGACGAGAACGAAGGCAAGCAGTGGGACAGGAACCCGCGGATTCAAGCCTTCATGAAGGAACACGGCATCAAGGACAACCGCGCGCTCCAGACCTACTTCAACCAGCGCCTCTTAAAAATTCTGACCCGGCATGGCAAGCGCATGATGGGCTGGGACGAAATCTTCCAGCCCGACCTGCCGAAGGACGTGGTCATTCAATCCTGGCGCGGCCCCGCCTCTCTGGCCGAGGCGGCGCGCAAAGGCTACGACGGCATCCTCTCCGCGGGCTACTACATCGACCTCATCTACCCGGCGTCCGAGCACTACCTCGCCGACCCCGTGCCGCCTGACAGTACGTTGACGCCGGCGGAAGCGGCGCACGTCCTCGGCGGCGAGGCGACGATGTGGGGCGAGTGGGTCAGCCCCGAAACGATTGACTCGCGCATCTGGCCGCGCACCGCCGCGATTGCCGAGCGGCTCTGGTCGCCGCGCGAAGTCCGCGACGTGGAAGACATGTACCGGCGGCTCGCGGTCGTCAGCCGCCAGCTCGAAGAACTCGGACTGACGCACGAGAAGAATCAGGCGATGATACTCCGACGCCTCGCGGGAGGCCGCGACTCGACGGCGCTACGGACGCTCGCGTCAATAGTCGAGCCGGTGAAGGAGTACAGCCGCTATCAGCTTCGCCCGCAGACGATGCTCAGCCCGCTCACCGGACTCGTTGACGCGGCGCGGCCCGACAGCGACGAGGCGCGACGCTTCAACGCGCTCGTCGAAGGCTTGCTCTCCGACGCGCCGCGCTTCCAGACCAACGCGCGCGAGATGCGCGAGACGCTCGACTCTTGGCACGACGCCGGCCCTGAGCTTGAGGCGCTCGTTGACGCCTCGCCCGCGCTCGCCGAAGCGCGCCCGCTCGCCGCAGACCTCGCGCAGATCGGGGCGATTGGCTCGGAGGCTCTCTCGTACCTGACGAAAACGGTCGCGCCGGGCTACCAGTGGCGCGACGCGCGCCTCGCCGCGCTCGAAGAGGCGCGCAAGCCGAAGGCCGCGGTCGAGTTCGCCATCATCCAGAGCGTCCGCACGCTCGTCGTCGCCGCCGCCGAGCAGCCCTTGCTCAAACAGTTGACCCCCGACGACTGGAAGGCGTTTGTGAAATCTCAGGCCGCGCCGCCCGTGATGCGCAAGCAGTAGTCGCGGTCAGTGTTGGAGTTCAGTAGTCGCGTTTAAAGTCACGAAGATTCATCCCGGCCCCGCGTCCGTGCGC
>JALZHC010000187.1:0-1280 GCA_030914105.1 Acidobacteriota bacterium | reverse complement strand
CCCACGGACGAGAACCTCTCCGGGGCGACGCCGACCTCGCGCCCGCGTCGCCGTGTTTCAGAGATAAGGAGGGAGTATGTTGAGAAGGCTGCTGTTTCTGCTCGTCCTGGGGATGGTCTTTCACGCCGCCCCCGCGCACGCCACCCCGATCTCGGTCTACGGTGCCTGGCACTGCGGCAACGACTACTGCACCTGGGGCAGCGTCCGCGACATGACCGACTTCGACGTGAAGAACCGCTGGCTCATAGACCGCGGCGACGGCACGGGCCAGCCGTCCGTCAACCTCGTCATCCTGAGCTTCGTCCAGCCCTTGAAGCTTCTGAACCAGACGACCGACGCGCAGACCTTAAACGGAGTGCCGCGCGGCATGACCGCCGACGTGGTCAACTACTTCAAGAGCCACAACATCCGCGTCATGCTCTCCATCGGCGGCATCACATACGTCGACGCGTGGAACCAGGCGCTCGCCACCAACCCGACGCAGTTGGGTCTGAACGCCGCCGCTCTGGCGAAGTCGCTCGGCGTCGGCATCGAGATTGACTACGAGGAGAACACGAGTCCGAACCTGACGGGCCTGCAAGCGTTCATCGACGCCTACCGCTCGCAGCTCCCCTACGACGCGACGGGCGCGAACCACGCCGCGCGCCTGACCATCGACCTCGCCTCCGGCGACCGCTGGCTCATCGCGCTCTGCCGCAAGGCGACGGCCGACTGGCTCAACACGACAACACCCGTGCTCGACTACGCCAACGCGATGGTTCCGAGCAAGCAGCCGACGAGCGCCACGGACGCCGAGTCGAACTGGCAGGAGCACATTGACGGCAAGCCGCAGTTCAGCCCGCCGATTGTGTCGCTCGCTGCGGCCAAGTTCACAGGCAGCCTCTACATCGTAACGGGGAGCCGCCCCGCGCCCGAATGCGTCAACTTCGGCAGCTCCTTGCAGAAGAGCACGGGCAGCTACGTCCAGACCGTGCAGACCAAGGCGGGCACAACGAACGGCATGCTCGGCTTCATGTTCTGGGCCGCCGAGTGCCAGGGCACGCGCAGCATCTGCACCACGCCGCCCAACACCTGCGAGGGCGGCGTCGGCGTCGGAGCTGCCACCTATACCGTGCCGATACCGATGCCGGCCCTCCGGCAGCAGTGAGCATCGGGGTGATTAACCTTTGGCCGGAAGCGCGACGAATACAGTACCGCGAGCGGAAGCCTCGCGGGGCACCGGAAGGCGGAAGGATGAAGGCTGAGAGCGCGCCTCTTAGGGCTTCTGCTTCACTTCATCC
>JALZHC010000186.1 GCA_030914105.1 Acidobacteriota bacterium | reverse complement strand
GTTCCGGTCGGCGACTACTTTGCGCGCGCGCCTCTTCGCCGCCGGACTGGGCGAGCACCTGCGGACTCGACACGGGCGTCGCTGGTTCGCTTCGCGCGCGGCGGGCGACGAGTTGATCGACGTTTGGAGCACAGCCTCGCGCTACACGGTCGAGGAGCTTGCGCGGCTCCTGTGGAGCGGCGCACTGAGTTTCGATCTCATGGCGGACACTTTGACGGCGGCGCTCGAAAGCGGCGCTTGAGGGCGGCGAGGTGAAGAGAAGATGCGGCGCGTCGTAGTTCGTCTCAAAAGCATGAGCTACCCCGTTGACGTGGGGCCGGGCGTGCTGTCTACGCTCGGCGCGGTCGCGCGCGCGCACCTGCCGGCGGAGGCGTCGCGCGTCGCGCTCGTCTCGAACGCGCGCGTCTTCGCGCTCTACGGCGCGGATGCGCTCGACTCTCTGCGCGGCGCGGGGTTCGGCGTCTCGCACTGGCTGATGGGCGACGGCGAGCGGTTCAAGAGCTTGAGGACGGCGGAGCGCTGCCTGCATTTTCTGTCCGAGTCGAAGCTTGAGAGGCCGGACGGCGTCGTCGCGCTCGGCGGCGGTGTGGTGGGCGACCTCGCGGGCTTCGCGGCGGCGCTGTACCTGCGCGGCGTCGCGTTTCTACAGGTGCCGACGACGCTGCTCGCGCAGATCGATTCGTCGGTCGGCGGCAAGACCGGCGTGAACACGCGCGCGGGCAAGAACCTCGTCGGCGCGTTCCACCAGCCGCGCGCCGTCGTCGTTGACACAGAGACTCTGCGGACTCTGCCGCGGCGCGAGCTGACCGCCGGGTGGTGCGAGGCGATCAAGCAGGGCGCGGTCGGCGACCGGCGTTTGTTCGAGCGCACGCGGAGGTTTCTCGAAGTCGGGCCGCGGCGCGCCGTCGCGGGAGTTAAGGGGAGGCGCGGACGGACTCGCGGCGCAGAAGGCGAAGAACTCGACGGCGCGGGCGATGAGCGTCTTGAAGAAGAGCTGACGGAGATCATCGCCGCGCAGTGCGCGTTCAAGGCGCGGATCGTCGCGGGCGACGAGCGCGAGGACGTGTCGCGCACGGACGCGCGCTCGCGCCGCGTGCTGAACTTCGGCCACACGGTCGGGCACGCGCTCGAAGCCGTCACGGCTTACCGTCGCTTCCGACACGGCGAGGCGGTCGGCCACGGCATGCTCGCCGCCGCCGAGATTTCAAAAAGACTAGGACTGCTGGACAGTTCGGAGCTAGAATCTCTGCGCGGGGCCGTCCGCGCCGCCGGCCTGCGGCCCACGGCCTCCGACCTCGACGCCGACCGGATAATCACCGCGCTCGGCTCGGACAAGAAGGCCGTCGGCGGGAGCGTCCGTTGGATTCTGCTGGAGCGCATCGGTCGCGCGCGCGTCGTGGACGGGAGGGAAGTCCCGGCGCGCGTCGTCCGCGAGTCAATCCGCGCGGCGCTGGGCGCACGCTCAGAGAGCGCCTTTATGTCAACGCCTTGAGGCGCACTTTTTCATCGAACGAAGGGAACCCCGGAATGGCTGTCGCACAGCGGGGCCGCGACGCGCGCGCCAGAGGAGGCGAGCGCGGCGGCTCCCGCCTCAACTTCATCATCGTCGTCCTGGTCATCGTGCTCGGAGGCTACTCCGCATATCACTACGTGCCCGTCGCCTACAACGCATACCTCTTCAAAGACTACATGCAGGAGACGGTCAACAAGGCCGCCTACCCGCCGGGCCAGACCAACGAGTGGGTGGCGACGCAACTGCACGCCGCCGCGAAGGAGTACAACCTGCCGCCGCCGCCGAACCTCCAGATCAACGTGCAGAACGAGGACGGGCGCGTCGCCGCCCACGTCCAATGGTCGCAGCCCATCCAACTGCCAGGCTACGTCTACGAATACAGGTTCGACGACACGGCGCGCAGCAGCGGCTTCATCAACCCGAAATAGCGAAAGGATGAAGGCGGAAGGATGAAGGAAGACAATCTGCCTTCCTTCATCCTTCCGTCTTCATCCTTCCGCCTTTTCTCTTACGCTGCCGCCGCAACTCTCCTGCTCTGCAACTGCACCAGTCCCGCGGGCGCGGCGGCGAGCCAGGTCGTCGGGCAGACGCCGCAGCGAGTGCAGGTGTCAACGGACGGGCAGGGCGCGGTCGAGCGCGCGGCGTGCGAGCGCTGGTGCTCACGTTCGAGGAAGGGTCGGCCCATGCCTGAGTCAACGACCTCCCACGGCAAAACCTCTTCATAGGCGCGCGCACGGCTCGTGTGGAAGGCCGGGTCGATGCCGGTCTCGCGCAAGGCCGCGTGCAGGTCGCCGCCGCGGCGGGCAGCCGACTCGATAACGCGCGCGACCCTTCGGTCGCCTGAAGAGAAGAGCGCCTGCTCGTGCGCGATACGCGCCGACATCACTCGCACTTCGACGTTCGGGATGCGCGCCAGATTTTTAGAGAGCCACTTCAGACGCCGCTTCAGCTCGCGCTCCTCGCAGATCGGCTCCCACTGGAAGGGCGTGTTCGGCTTGGGCACGAAGCCGTTTAAGGCCGGGATGATTTTGCCCGCGCGCCCGAAACGCCTGCCCGCTTCGAGCATCCTGTCCTTGATGCGCGCGACCAGAGAGACCATCGCTTCGAGGTCTTCGTCGGTTTCGGTCGGCAGGCCCGTCATCATATAGAGCTTGACGGTGAGCATGCCTCGGTCGAAGACCGCGCCGCAGATTTCGACGATCTCATCGTTCGTCAGGTTCTTGTTGATGACGCGGCGCAGGCGGTCGCTCCCCGTTTCGGGCGCGACGGCGATCTGCTGGTCGCCCGACAAGACGAGCGCGTCCAGAAGTTCATCTTCAATCTGGTCGAGCCGCAAGCTGGAGACGGAAATCTTATAACCCATCGCGCGAAGGCCCTGAAGTATCTCGCTTATCTCCGGGTGGTCGCAGACCGCAGTTGAAACGAGACCAATCTTGTCGGTGCGCGCGCGCCACTCTTCGGCCTTGGCGAGGATGTCGCGCGCGGGCACGACGCGCGGCGGCCAGTAGTTAAACCCGGCCCAGCAGAAGCGACAGCCCTGCGAGCACCCGCGCGAAATCTCTACGAGGAAGCGCTCGCCCATCTCTGCTTCGGGTGCCCAGATGATCGAAGAAGGCGCGAAGACCTCCGGCTCTTTCAGCTTCTCCACGATGTCGGTGTCGCCGCGCCGCATCGCGCGCCTGAGAGAGCCTTCCTTCGGGTTCTCCGCCGCGACGATGCGCCCGACGCTCGCGGGCACGCCCTCGGCCTTCGGCGTATAAGCTTCGACCGTGCCGTCCGCTTTGTAAGTGACTTCGTAAAGCGAAGGCACGTAGAAGCCTCGGCCCACGCGCGCGAGCTTCAAGAGCAAGTCTTCCTTCGTCCCGCCCTCGTCTGAATTTTCAAACAGGATGTCAACGAGTCGAGGGACGAGAATCTCGCCCTCGCCGACGGCGACCACGTCGGTGAACTCCGCGATGGGTTCGGGGTTGAGGAACGAGGCCGCGCCGCCCATGACGACGAGCGGGTCGTGGTGCGTCCTATCCTTCGCCCAGACGGGCACGCGCGCGAGCCTGAGCATCCGCGCCATGTTGAGGAAGTCTGTCTCGAACGAGATGGAGAAGGCGACGATGTCGAAGTCTCGGACGGGCGTCTGCGACTCCAACGAAAGAAGCGGCGTCCCCGCGCGCTCGTACTCGCGCGCCTCCGCGTCGTCCGGCAAAAAGACGCGCTCGCAGGAGACTTCCGGCACGCGGTTGAAAAGCTCGTAGACCGCCTGAAAGCCCAGGTTCGCCATCCCGACGCCGTACACGTTCGGGTAGCACAAAGCCACGCGCAGACGCGCGCCGCGCTTCAAAGTCCAGCCCTCTTCGGTCGCCAGCCTGCGCCGGTAATTTTCTATAACTCTCTTCGACATTCTTTAGCCAAAAACAGAGACGGCAAGCCCGAATTCGCTGATTCAAGCCTGCCGCCAGTTTACCTTAGTTTTCGCGGTCTGAGCTACTGCCGCACGCTTTCCAAGAAAGCTTTGAGCTTGCGCGAGCGCGAGGGGTGGCGCAGCTTCCTGAGCGCCTTGGCCTCGATTTGACGGATGCGCTCGCGGGTGACGGCGAAGTGCTGGCCGACCTCTTCGAGCGTGTGCTCCGAGCCGTTGGGGCCGAGGCCGAAGCGCATCTTGATGACCTTCTCTTCGCGCGGGGTGAGGGTCGCCAGAACCTCGTCCGTAATCTCGCGCAGGTTCGAGACGACGACGGCGTCCGCGGGGTTGAGGATGGACTTGTCCTCGATGAAGTCGCCGAGGTGCGAGTCCTCCTCCTCGCCGATGGGCGTTTCGAGCGAGATCGGCTCCTGCGCTATCTTGAGAACCTTGCGCACCTTCGAGACGGGAATGTCCATCTTGCGCGCGATCTCCTCGCTCGTCGGCTCGCGCCCCAACTCCTGCACGAGCGCGCGCGAGGTGCGGATGAGCTTGTTGATGGTCTCGATCATGTGGACGGGGATGCGGATGGTGCGCGCCTGATCCGCAATCGCGCGCGTCACGGCCTGGCGAATCCACCAGGTCGCGTAGGTCGAGAACTTGTAGCCGCGCCGCCACTCGAACTTATCCACGGCCTTCATCAACCCTATGTTGCCTTCCTGAATCAGGTCGAGGAATTGCAGGCCGCGGTTCGTGTACTTCTTCGCGATCGAGACGACGAGTCGGAGGTTGGCCTCCGTCAGCTCGCGCTTGGCTTCCTGCGTCTCGTGCTCGCCGGCGATGATGGTCTGGTAGGTGCGCTTGATCTCGACGGGCGAGACGTTGTGCTCCTCTTCGACCTTCTTGAGCCGACGGCGGGCCGCGCTCAACTGACGCTTCAGCTCCTTCTCGACCTCCGGCTTGATGCGCCTGCTCTCCAGGCGGTCGCTCAGCTTCTTGATCTCGCGCTCGGCGTCGCGCACCTGCTTGTGCGCGGCGGCGATGGCGTCAATCAGGCGCTGGCGCGCAGACTCCTTCAGGTTGAGGTTCTTAATCTCCTGCGAGATTTCCAGTCGCGTGCGCGCAACCTTGCGCTTGAGGCGCAGCAGCTTCTTCGTCTGCTTGCCGCGGACGAGCTTCTGCTCGGCGGCCAGCTTCTGCCACTCCTTCAGGCCCTCTTTGAAGTGCTTGCGGATGTTCTCGACGCCTTCGAGCGTCCACTGCAAGTACTCGTCGGCCTTATCCTCGGCCTCGGACACGTCCGCCTGGTCGGAGAAGTTGACTACGTCGCGGATGCTCAAGCGCCCCGACTGCAACTCCTCGCCGATTTTGAGCAGCTCCTTGACGGCGATGGGCGAGCGCGAGATGGCCTTGTGCGTCTTGATCTGGCCGCGCTCGATGCGCTGCGAGATGGAGACCTCCTGCTCGCGGGTGAGTAGCGGCACCGTCCCCATCTGCCGCAGGTAGACGCGCACTGGGTCGGCTGACTTCTCGTCCTCGCCCGCCGAGAGGTCAAGCTCGTCAACCTCGTCGAGCGTACCCTCGTCCTCCACGTCAGCCGCCAGAGACGCGACCTCGGAGATCAACTCCTCGTCGGACTCCACGCCGCCGATGTTCGAGACTTCGAGCTTCTGTAGAACGTCGTCAATGTCGCGCTCGGCGACCGCGTCGCTGGCCACGACCTCGCCGTAACCCTCGAAAAACTTCTCGCCGCCCGATTCCAAAAGCCCCAGGCCCTGATTCTTCATCTTCTCTTTCAAATCCTGCCCCCCGTTTTAGACGCCGCCTCGGTGAAGCGTCTCATACGCGGCTGTTAAGATTTTTGTTTCCCGCCTCGGCCCCGGCCCGCCGCCCCTTTGAATCAACTTGACCGGCTCCCCCCGCACGCGATAAGCCCTTAATACGGGTGAAATTAGATGCCAAACGAAGTTTTCCCGTTGTACTCACACCGGACGCCGGTCCGGCAACACAGGGAGGAACAAAGGCCCTCGGACACGCCCTTCAGATGCGGCAGGTTATACGTCGGTTGGTAGCCCCGTGCGAATAACAGATGCCCCCTTCTAAGCGAAGAAATAGCATAATTTAAGGAAAGATTCCAGCCCGCAGGCGTCCCGGCACGCCGGTCTCACTCCGTCCGTCGCCGCTTCGGCGCGAATCTGCGCGGCATCAGACTGAGGAAGAACGCCGAAGGGGAAGAAAAAATGCGGGCCGGTTCGGGTTGTGTGGTAAAAGATGGCTGGCGGAGTCGCGGGAAGGGGGCGAGGGGTTTACCGAGTCGGCCATGCTGCCTCTGGTTCTGCTGTTCATCTTCTGGGCGGTCGTGCCCGGCCTGATTACGGGTTGGATGTTCCGTGAGCGCGGGAGGCGCTTCGCCCCCGGACTCCTCTTGGGGACGGTCTGCGGCCCCGTCGGCATCCTGGCCGCGCTCGCCTTCATCTACGCCGCCGAACGCAGGGACGCGCGCGGACGAACCTCCACGCGCGCGCGCGCCGTCCGAGTCTTCTACGACATCCCCGTGGTCGGTCGTCTGCACGTCTCGACCGTCTGGGCTTTGGCCGGGCTGGCAACCTTCCTCTGCCTCTGGATGGTCGGCGGCATCGGCTACGACCTCTACAGCGAACGCCTGAACCAGACCCCGCCGGAGGCCGCCGCCCAGGCGACGCCCGGCACGCCGCAAGTCAAAGAACACTCGGCGGCGAACGCGCCGCAGGCCGGCACGCCTCCAAACGACTCAAGGGTTGCCGGCCCCACGCAGGAGAGCATCCCCGCACAGCAGCGTGCCGCATTGCTCGGCAACATCTCCGGCCAGCCCGGACAGGCCGCGCCCGCTAACGCGCGTCCCGATAACTCCGCGACCGCGGGCCTCCAGCCGACCTGGC